>JAAZVO010000121.1 GCA_018623405.1 Crocinitomicaceae bacterium | reverse complement strand
GTAGCTCCCATGGTTACGGCAGCTATCGGAATTTCAATTCCTAAGGTATGATCTGAATATCCTAGCTCAACGCCTAACTCATTTTTTATCGTGAGCATGGCATTTAAGTTCACATCTTCCATAGGTGTGGGATATTCCGTGTTGCAATGAAGAACTTTAATATTGTTATTTGAATACCCTGCTTCTCGAAAAACATTTACTGTGGCTTTTACCTCTTCTAAATTTGCCATGCCTGTTGATACGATTACAGGCAATTCAGTTTTGGCGATAGCTTCTAAATGAGGTTTATTGGTGAGTTCACCTGACGGAATCTTAAAAAATGGAATTCCAAGATCGGTTAAAAGTGATATGCTATCATGATCAAATGCGGTAGAAAGAAACTTAACTCCTTTTTTATCACAGTGCTCCATTAAAAGTTGATGAGTATGAACATCAAGCTCTAATTTCTTAAGCATCTCAAACTGAGATTCTGTTTCGTTTCCGGTATTTTGCTTTTGATAATCGGCTTTTTGAGCCTTTTTGGATACGAGATTTTCTGTTTTAAAGGTTTGAAACTTAACAAAATCAACTCCCGCTTCTGCAGCAGCATCTATTAACTTTTTTGCATTTTCAAGACTTCCATTATGGTTTACTCCTGCCTCTGCTATTATTAAAACCCTTCTCATTTAATTTTTCTTAAAGGAAAGCCCATGTAAGTGCCCGATTGTATAATTGTTTTGTAAACCGTAGCGCCCGCAGCAATTAACGTTTCTGAAGGGATACTCACTCCGTTTGATATTACCGAATTGCTTCCAATAAAACATTCATTTTCAACTTTGCAATCGCCATTAATTACGGCATTGGTAGAAATATGGTTAAAATCACCAATTTGAGCATCGTGTTCAATTAAACTCCCTGAATTAAGAATACAGCAAGAACCAACTTGTGCACCCGGATTAACAATTACGTTATGCATAACAATTGTTCCTTCTTTTATTGATGAGTGCTTTGATACATGAGCATTTTTGGATGTAATTACAGGGAGATAACCACCATTATCTTTTACTAAATTAAAAAGCTTTTTACGGAGACTAGCACTTTTAATTTGCCCCACAGTAAGGTGAAAATTTCTACACTCTTCAGCAAACTTTGAAATTTCACTATCAGTTCCAATAATGGGGTAGCCTAAAATGGTTTGGCCAACTTTTTCAGGAATATCAAGAATTCCAAATATTTCGAACTCTCCTTTACTTTCAATCACATCAATGGCAGCCTTGCAATGTCCACCTCCACCTATCAATATGATTTTTTCTGTACTCATTTTCTTACACTACTTGGAATATTAACTAACCTTTCAAAAATTATGTTGGAGGTCGATAAATCATCTTTAGGGCAATCTTTATACATCTCAAGGGTATTCATTAATTCCCAACCCGGCCTTGTCATTACACCATTTTCATTTGAATAGGCTAAAAAAGCATTTCGCTCCTTCAAATCTGTAAACATTATAGCATTTAACCAATAGTTAGCTGTAGTTCCACTTCTTTCAGTAACAAAAGGAACTTCTAGTTCTAGGAAAAAGTTTTGATACGAATTTGCTAACTCTCGCTTATTTGTCAAAAAATGATTCAAGGATTCTAGTTGAGCACAAATCATAGCAGCATTTAAGTTTGGCATTCTATAGTTATATGCAACCATATCATGTTTATACTCCCATTGGTGAGGAACTTTTGCTGTGGTAGTAATGTGTTTTGCCTTTTTTGCCAATGCTTCATCATCGGTAACAATTGCTCCTCCGCCACCGCAGGTTATTACCTTATTTCCGTTAAAGCTAAATGCACCTAACTTTCCAAATGACCCGGCGGGTTTTTCACCAACTTTTGCTCCAATACACTCCGCAGCATCCTCTACTACGGGAATATTAAATTTTTTGCAAACATCTATTATTTCAACAATCGTTGAAACAAAGCCAAAGGTATGCATGGGTACGCAACAGCTAATTTTTCTACCTGTTTGTTTATTGTATGGCTCATTATTTTTAAGCTCTACAATTTCTTCAAGGTATTTTTCAAGTTTTGCAGGATCAATACCTAGAGAGTCTTCTTCAATATCCACAAAGTTGGGAATAGCACCAATGTAACTTATTGCGTTTGCAGTGGCAACAAATGTGAATGCTTGGGTTAAAACCTCCTCATCTTTTTTTACTCCTGCCATTAATAGAGCAATGTGAAGTGCGGAAGTTCCGTTAACAGTAGCCACTGCATATTTGGTGCCTGCCACTTTAGCCATTTCTCTTTCGAACCGATTAACATATTCGCCAACAGAAGAAACAAAAGTTGAATCGATAGCATCAATTACATACTCTTTTTCTTTTCCCGTAAAATAGGGTTGATGAAGCGGTATAAAGTCATTAGGAGTATTAAAGGATTCTCTAATGAAACCAACTATTTTTTCAAACTTTTCCATTAAAGTTTTTGATCTAAGTGTTTACCTTTTTCCTCGTGCTTAAAACCATCTACATATTTTTCTAAAAATATCACAAGGTCTTTTTTTGTTATTTCTTTTTCAAAAGTTTTTTGAGCTTCATCTAATAGATTTTCTACCGACTTTTTTTCACCCTTAAAGGTTTCAATTACATTAAGGGCATTAAATCTATTTTCATCTAGGATGTCATTTACAGCATAAAACTCTTCTATTGGCTTTTCCCCTGTTGTATCTGAGGTAGGTAAAAAAATAGGATAGGTAGAGTCTGAGCTCATTCTTTCTGCAGCTGCCCTTTTTACCTGCTCTTCAGAAGCAAACTCTTTTGGAAATAATCCTTGTTCTTCCAAAAAGAAAAGTAATGCATTTTTTATGGGTACTAAATCTTTTTCAGGGTATAGTTTAGGTATAAATATTTCGCCAGAATTTGCGCAAATATTTGCCAATAAACACAGTTGACCCGCCTCAATTGGAGATACAAAATATCTTCTAATATCATTTGGACAAACCAATGGTTGCCCATTCTCGAATCTATTGATAAAACTCTCTAATAAACTGCCATTAGAAAAAGCCACATTAGCAAACCTAGCAGTAGTAACTTTAAATATATCTTGATAGGCAAAAACCACATCTTCCATTAATTTTTTTGTGGCTCCCATTATGTTTACCGGTTTGGTTGCTTTATCAGTTGAAACACAGAAAAAATGCTTTGGTGGATTTTTGGCCAAAAGCTGTAATAATCTTTCGGCTTTTATGAAGTTAGTTTGAAACATAGCCTCTATTGAGAATATATCTTTCTCACTTCTTACATGTTTATGGGCGGCAAAATTGGCTACAATATCGAATGGTTTATGATAGTCGAAAAGCTTTTCAAAAACATTGCTTCCAAAATCTATAGGATACGTAATTATTTCAGGTAGATTAAGGTATGGGGTACTCCTAATATCTCTAATGGCCTCAGCCAATTTGTTTTCATTTATATCTACAATTATTAGCTTTTTGGGATTAAACCACAATAACTCTTTGATGTAGTGAAAACCAATTGTACCCGCCCCGCCAATAACTAAAACACTTTTTCCTTTAATCTCATTTGAAAGTGTAGTCTTTTGAGCATTAATATCTGATAAGAAAAGACTCTTTTCTCTTCCGGTTAGCTTCTTAATTACGTTGTAGATAACTTTTGCTTCGATAACTTTTTATTTGAATAGCAAAACTAAAATAGTATTGAATTTAATTGACCTTTGGCAAAACATTTCCACAAATACTCAAAAAACGCATAAAAAATTGTGTTTGGTTTAGAGAAGTTGTATTTTTGAAGATATTTTTAATCATGAAAAATTTAAAACCATATTTTACCATAATACTGTCAATATTTATTTCATCCATTGGGAATACAAAAGTTACTAAATTGCAACAAAGTTTTGCACAATGGACGGGGTTCAACGCTACTTGGACTGCAGGTGCACCTATCGCAGGAGATATAGCAAAAATTATTTTTAATAGTGGTAATAGCTATATTCAAGCTAATACAACAATAACTTTAAAATCTTTGTACATAGATGCATCAAGTAATTCGGGTCTTGTTCAATTATTTGGAGCAAATATTACAGTTACAGATAGTATTGTTATCACGGGCACAAATGCTGCAACTATTCAATTGTCAGGAAATTCTCTTATTTGCGATGGTGTAGTAGTGATTAATGCCTCAACCGCCGCAAATGCTCGTATTGATGGATTAACCTCTGGATCAACATTTGAAGTTGGTGGGGATTTAATTTTTAATTCAGCTGGCATAGTTGAAATGACAACAGGTACGACCTTTAAATTATCTGGTTCAGGAAACCAAACATTATATGTAAGAGATGGAGGGGCTTCGGGAATTAGAACAAAATTTGGTGATATTGAAATTGATAAAACTTCAGGAACTGTTTCCTTAGCTGATAACGCTACTCTTGGTGGGTCATCAACAGGAACGATATCGGGAAATATAACAGTTACATCAGGAACCTTAAACATGAAAAGCTTTACATTATCAGGTACCGGGTCTTTAATTGTTTCGAATGGAGCAACTTTACAAACTGAATCAGTTTTCCCAACTACCTCAACAGTAACTCTCAACTCTGGCTCAACGGTAGAGTATTCAGGTTCCTCTCAAACTGTTGCGGCTGAAGATTACTCCAATTTAACTATTTCGTCCTCAAATTCAAGTTGTGCTTCAGGTGTAAATGTAAAAGGTATGCTTAATGTTACCAATGGAGCAACCTTTGCCACAAGTGACAACGTAACCTTAATTTCAGATGCTACTCAAACTGCAGGTATAGGAGACTTAAGTAATGGAACTGTAACGGGCAATTTTACTTGCCAAAGGTATGTGGCTGCCCAATCTGTTGCAGGAAACCCCGGATGGTGGTACATGATTGGATCACCAGTGAATGGGCAAACATTAGCAAGTTTGTCAGACGATTTAGAAATGACAGGTTTTTCAGGTTCTGCATATCCTAGTAGCACCTTTACTTCTGTGGTTACTTACTCGCCTGATTCTGCAAATGCCCAATCTTCTGCTTCTTATTACCCTAAAGCTAAAAGCGATTCAGACCCGATGACTTTAGGTAAAGGGTTTTATGTATACATTGCTGATGATGGGGTTGGAAATTTACCTAAAACAATTGATTGGACAGGTAGCATTTCAGAAAATGTAACTGTAACAATGGACCAAGCAGGTGCTATGAGTTTTAATTTAGTTGCCAATCCACTTCCATGCGCAGTGTCCATTAACGCAGGTACAAATGGAACTAATGTTACGCAATCTTATTTTCAAGATGATGCAGGAAATTTTGTTTCTGGAACTGGCACTCTAGCTATGGGTGAAGGAATTTGGTTTGAAGTTTCAGCAGATGGCGCTACCTATGATTTTAACGAAACAGATAAACTAACTTCTGCCGAGGTTGATCAGTTTCATAAATCCACCAAAAAAGGAACTGCAACTGTAGTAGGAAAAGAGCTTGAAATTATTATTCATAGACCTTATGGCCATGGTGATAAAGCAAGAATAATCTTAAATGATGACGGGAACGCAACGCTAAATAAGGACCCCTATTTAGATGGAAGTAAGATCCCTAACTTCTATGGCTACACCAATGTATCATTTACATACGGAACAGAAGAGTTTAGTTTAAACCAAATACCATCAAACTTTGCCGGTCCAATTACTTTCCCTATTCGGTTTTGGAGAGAAACAGCATTTAACCAAAATGTGCAACTTGGTTTTGAAATTAAGGGTGTTGAAGATTTTAAAGCATATGGAATTTGTTTAACACTAGAAGAGATTGCAACGGGAAATATGATTCCTTTAGATAAAGATTACTCAACTCAAGTAAATTGGTTTGATCAAAATAATCAGCCGCTTTATAACCTTCACTTAACCTCATCATTCGAAGAAGCTGCTACCGATGCTTCTTGTTATGGTTACAATGATGGAACGGTAACCGCAAATTTGAATACCACTGCTAAATATGATTTTTATTTAACTAATCTTATTGGTGATACACTTCAATCAGAAGTGGGATACGTTGGTAACTCTTACACCTTTAATAATGTTAACGCTGGTGAGTATAAAGTAGTTGTAAATGACCCTAATGGATGTGGAATGATTGCTAGACCTGTTAGCATTCAAGAACCTGACCCTGTAGTAAGTTTTTTCACTACAAAAACCAATACAGTTGATTTAGATTTTAATCCTTCTATCACCTTCAATAATCTTTCAGCAAATGCCCAAAATTATTTTTGGAAGTTTGGAGATGGCAATACATCTTCTGATGAGAGTCCTACTCATACTTATCAAGATTCCGGCGCCTACAAGGTTGAAATGATTGCTTTAAATGGAACTTGTGCGGATACTTCATCAAAATCGATAAAAGTAATTAAATCAGGAAGTGATGTGGGATTAATTGAGGTTGAAGAGAATCCTTATTTAAAACTGCTTCAAAGAAATGAACAAATTGAGGTGCGTTTCGACCTTCCTGCAAGAGAAAGTGTAAATGCTCAATTGTTTAATAACTTAGGTCAAGTAGTTTGGTCAAGCTTTGGAAACACCTTCCAAAAGGAACAAATATCTCTTGAATTACCATCAGCAAATACATTCTATATTTTAAATATAAAAGGAGAAACTTTTGAAACCAATTATAAGCTCATCCGTAGATAATGTATGAGCCATCCATAAAATAAAGGTTTCATTGTTTTTGTAAGTTTTTGGTTTAAGGTCTTGGCAGTAACTTCCAAGACTTTTGTTTTTACAGGAACATTTTGGGCTAATGGCAACTTCGACCTTCCCGGACTTCCTTCCGACACTGATGATGTAATTATCAATTAGCGGCTTTGCATCATCAATAATCATGTAAATGCGGTTTGTAAAGATCTCTTTCTTACTGAAGACCACTTGGTATTGCAAAAAAACAGTACCCTACAGTTCATGGAGAAACCACTATTGCTGCGAGTTTAATTAAGGCGGGAATTGATGTTTCTGAAAATGCCAAAGCTTCCTTTTTAGGCCAAGTAAACCTAAATAGTCAATACTATGATAATTATGCGGTTTTAATAGCATTACAAAAAAATAGTATCCTTGAATTTCACCAAAATGTTGTGGTTTATCCTCATGGTAGCATTAAAGGCGAGGTAGGTTCTATAATTACCCTAAAAGGAAATGATAATAAAGTATTTCCTTTTTCTAAAATGAACTTTGCTCATTTGGCTATTGATGCAGATGGTACAAGAAGATTAGATCAGTCCATAAAACCGGGAAATAACCTAGGAGAATACAACGGCTCTATCACCATCCAAAAAGGAAATTTAGGAACAGGAAATTACTCAATAACTGGAAATCCTGCAGGTTTCATTAGGATTAAAAACGGCGGAAACCTTACACTTGCTGGCAATTTAGGATTCCGATTAGGGTTTGGAGACATATATTTAGATAGATTTTCCACCGTTACCTACGGCAAAATTGGAAATCAAGATATAGACTCTCTCAGTTTTTGGAATTTAGCCATCACAGGATTTGGCTCAAAAAGCTGTACAGGTAAAACAACTGTAAATGGTATCTTATCTATTGGTTTTGGTAAACTAATTACTCATAATCAACTTACTTT
>JAAZVO010000120.1 GCA_018623405.1 Crocinitomicaceae bacterium | reverse complement strand
TCGCTTCAACCATTCTATCTAGAATAAGCCCTAGAATTGTTTCTTTTTGACCAAGGTTTTCCTCAGTTCTTTCATACCTTCTGTTAGACTGCATGAATTGGGCTAAATCTGCTTGAGTGAATTCATACTTTTTGCTGCCTTGTTCAACATCTACTAAAGAAAAAAGAAATTTCTCTTTACCTGCGCACTCCTTTTCAGCAGACCATTGTCCCTCAAAGAAATCATCTGTCATGCATGAAACCATTTCTTTCAGAGCCTTTTCATCTACTTTGTATTGATAGGTGTTTTTTAACTTATCTAAAAAGGCAGTTTTGGTTTTTTGGCTTCTTCCATCTCTGGAAATTTTTCTTTTTATCTCTTTTGCTACTTCTTCAAATGGAGGGATGGGCTCATATTCTAACCTTTTAATTATATGCCATCCGTATTGCGTTTTTATAGGGGCAGAAACCTCACCATCGCTTTTTAAAGCAAAGGCAGCATCTTCGAACTCAGGTACCATTCTGCCCGTTCCAAACATTGGTAGCTCACCACCTTTTACAGCAGAAGATTTATCATCAGAAAACTGACGCGCCAGCGCTTCAAATGATTCGCCTTTCTTTATTCTCTCGTAAATTTCATTGATTTTTTGCTCAGCATTTGCCTGTTTTATATCCTCAGCTTTTTCGTCGGTTTTAATTAAAATGTGTGCTGCTTTAATTTGACCTCTTGCCGGTCTTTTATCATGAATGTATAGTAAATGATAACCAAACCTTGTTCTTACCGGTTTAGATACTTTACCAACCTCTGTATTGTAAGCTGCTGTTTCGAAAGGATAAACCATTTGAAAAGCAGTAAAATAACCTAAATCGCCATAGTTTTGAGCAGCCGAGGGGTCTTCACTCCACTCTGCAGCGGTTTTCCCAAAATCTTTTTCAGGATTTTTAATTACTCTCAAAATAGAGTTTAGTCTATTTCTAGCTTTCATGGTATCCGCAGGCAATGCATTAAGACCTACTCTAACTAATATATGACTAGTATGCACATCAGTTTTCATGCGTTCGTAAGCCTCTTTAATCAACTCATCTGTCATTTCTTGATCAGTTAAATAAGGCTTAGCCAATTGGGTACGGTAACCTCTGAGCTCTCGTACAAAATCTTTGGCGGTATCCATGCCTAAAGCCTCAGCCTCTTTTACCTTTAACTTGAAGTTGATAAATAGCTCTAGATATTCCTCTACAGATTTTGGGTCTACAGCATTAGCTGCATTATTGTTTTTGTTGTAAACTTTTAAGAAATCATCAACCGTAATTTTTTCGTTTTCTACGGTAAGTAACATTTGGCTGTTGTTTTGCGCAAAAGCGGTTATGGTCACAAAACAAGCAATGATTATTCCTGTTATCTTCTTCATTTTTCCTTCTTTTTTTCTTTATTTCCTTGAATAATTTGGTGCTTCTCTAGTAATGAAAACATCATGCGGGTGGCTTTCTACCACGCCTGCATTTGTAATTCTTACAAATTTGGCTTCTTTTAGTTTTTCGATGCTACCGGCTCCACAATAGCCCATTCCTGCTCTAATTCCACCAATCATTTGGTAAATAATCTCAGCAACTTTTCCTTTATAAGGAACCCTTCCTGAAATACCTTCAGGTACAAGCTTTTTAATGTCGTCTTCGGCATCTTGGAAATACCTGTCTTTAGATCCTTTTTGCATTGCTTCTATAGAGCCCATTCCTCTGTATGATTTAAACCTTCTGCCTTCATACAAAATTGTTTCACCGGGCGACTCTTCCGTTCCTGCTAACAACGACCCTGCCATAATAGTATCGGCACCTGCAGCCAAAGCCTTAACTATATCTCCTGTAAAACGAATACCACCATCTGCAATAAGAGGAACACCTGTAACTTTTAGTGCTTCAGCGGCTTCCATTACTGCAGAAAGCTGAGGAACACCAACACCGGCAATAACGCGAGTAGTACAAATAGAACCCGGACCAATTCCAACCTTAACAGCATCTGCACCAGCTTCTACCAAAGCAAGAGCGGCTTCTTTTGTGGCAATATTTCCCACAACCACATCTATTGTAGGAAATTGACTTTTTACAGTTTTTAAAACCTCTAGAACCCCTTTTGAGTGACCATGAGCAGTATCAATAACTACTGCATCTACACCCGCATCTACTAGCGCACTAACCCTTTCAATTGTGTCTCCCGTAACTCCTACGGCTGCAGCTACCCTTAATCTACCATATTGATCTTTACAGGCATTCGGCTTAATTTTTTGCTTGATGATATCCTTAAACGTAATTAACCCTAACAAGTTATTTGCCCCATCAACTACGGGAAGTTTTTCAATTTTATTTTCTTGTAAAATCGCTTCTGCATTTTCTAAATCAGAACCATCTTGGGTGGTAATTACATTTTCTTTTGTCATTACCAAGGATATTTTTTTACTCATATCCTTCTCGAAACGTAAATCCCTATTGGTAACAATCCCCGCCAACTTCCCATCTTCGCTTACAACAGGAATACCTCCAATTGAGTGCTCTTTCATCAAGAAAAGTACATCTTTAACTGTGGCATTGGGTGAAACTGTAATAGGGTCTTGAATCATGCCACTTTCAGACCTTTTCACTTTCCTAACTTCAGCAGCTTGAGCCTCAATGGGCATGTTTTTATGCAAAACGCCAATCCCTCCTTCTTGTGCCACGGCAATAGCCAATTCAGATTCTGTAACAGTATCCATTGCTGCAGAAACAATAGGCGTTTGCAATTCAATATTTCTTGAAAACTTAGAAGATATATCTACATTACGAGGAAAAACTTCTGAATAGGCAGGAATTAACAATACATCGTCGTAGGTTAATCCTTCGTAACTTATTTTAGAATTTAAACTTGACACAATCTTAATTTGAAGGGTTTACGAAAAATTGCGCAAATTTAATCAATAAGGCAGGACAAGAAAGTATAAGTTTTTCTTAAAAAATCTTATCGATAAAGGGCAATTCCACCACGTTTTTCAATCAACGAACCTTTAGGTGTGGTGTAAGAGATAAAATAAACGTAACCTCCTGTTGGCGCAGGCACTCCATTGATAGTTCCATCCCAACCAATGCGCGGGTCGGCTATTTCTACGATGGGGTTTCCCCACCTATCGAAAATTGTCATTTGATAGTTTGCTGCATCCACAAATTGAATTTCAGGTAGGAAAACGTCATTTTTACCATCGCTATTGGGGGTAAATACTGTTGGCACAAATACTTTGGGCTCCTTTTTAATACAAACTTGGTTTGACAAAGAAGAAGAAGGAATGAATAACCAATTGTTTGGAGATTCATGGGCTTCAATTTGATAGCAGAAAGTTCCTCCGTCTGCTCTAATTTCGAAGTAAGGGTCTAAAAAATCTAACTCTGTTGCTCCAACGCTATCAATGGGCAAAAGCGGATCAGGATCAAATGACCTTAAAATTCGGTATTTATGTACCCCAAAACCTAAACTATCCCAACCTTCATATTTATTCCAAGTTAGATTATGGAAATAACTTTCTAAATTTTCTTCAATATTTAATTTAATTGTCCTTGAAATGTTAGAAGAAACAACCGTTTGATTGCAAGAATCTATTGCATCAATTTTATAGTAATATGGATTTTGGTCAGGTCGAGCAGTAGAATCAATGAATATGATAAAAGTATCAGTAGCTTCAGTTATTTCATCAACAATAATGTAAGCTCCATCTTTTTGATATGCCCTTTTCAGCTGATAACTTCTTACATCTGCTGATGTGTCTGTAATTAATTCGGCTTCTACAAATCCATCCTCATTTACCGAAACATAGGTGTTGTAGTGGTACAATGGAACACCGAGTTGCGCAAAAGACTGACAAATAATATTTGAATGAGATGTTTTGCCCAAAGAATTTGCGACCACTACGTAACAGTATGTGGACAAGTTATTTAACCCTTCATGCACAAAACTAGTTTCGGTGCCTGGAACGGATCCTGCGACTCTCCAACCGGCATTATCTTGAGCGAAATAAATATCGTATTGTGAAATATTTGAAAACCCTTGGTAGGCAGACCAATCTAAAATCATTTGCCTGTCGCATAGATTTTCAGTAACATTTACCAACATGGTGGTATGAGCGGTACTCGAAAATGCACTTGTATTGCCACAAGTATCGAAAGCGGCCACCGTAACAGGAATCGATTGTGAATTGGCATTAACAGTATTGATTAAATAGTATTGAATTGAATCTCCAAATACGGTATCTCTAACAAAAGTTCCTCCCAAGTTATGGGTAATGATATAACCTGCCACATCGGGTGATCCGCTTGGTTGCCATCCTACTTTTACAAAACCTGTTGAAGTATCAACCGATGCGGAATCTAACACCGGAATTGTTGGAGGCGTTTTTTCTTGGAATAATTCTCCATCAATATTTGAGGAGGAGAAACAAGGCAGATTATCAAAAGTTTGGACATAATAATATAAAGTATCAGAGCAGGTTACTATTGAAAGGTCGGTATAATTTTCATTGCCATAAGAGGTTGAGTCTACCAGCTGCCAATTTCCCAAGAAATTCTTTTTTCTAAAAATGTAATACTTACCAAGATTTGAAGGCAGGTTGGGAACTTTTAATGGGTTCCAGTTTAGTAATGGAGGTAAGTTATTTCCTCCTGCTGAGGTTACATTCAGAAAAATATTACTCAAGGTATCCGAAGATGCTGAATATGTTACTCCGGAGCCATCATCAAATTTGGTTTGCAGGAAATAATACACCCTGCCTAAAGAAGCGCCATCGGTGAAAATTTGGGTATTGAAGTTTGTAACACTATCAATTATAGCGTAAGGTCCATTAGGGAAAGTAGAAGAGTAAATAGAGTAGTTGATAAACTCATTTTGATTTCCTGCCGGTAAATCCCAAGCAAGGGTAATTGTACCATCTGAATTTACAGTTACACACCTCAACTCAGGCGGAGGAAGTGCTGCTTGAGCAATTGCATTGAAAAGTAGAAAAACAATTGGTAGTAAAACCCTCATAAGAAACAGGCAAATTTAACAATCTAGTTATTCGAGGAATTAAAATTTATAACTTCCTAAAGTTCTGCAAATTGCATTAAATTCTTGAATAATTTCAGAAATTATTTCCGATGCAGGTTGCACCTTTTTTATCAATGAAGCCACCTGACCAATTTCTAGCTCACCCTCTTTTAGATTTCCCTCAAACATTCCTTTTTTAGCTCTACCTTTTCCTAAAAGTGCTTTGAGTTGTTCTGGAGTGGCTTCATTTTGATAAGCTAATTCAATTTCAGTTAAGAAATTCGATTTCAATAACCTTACGGGTGTTAACTCTTTTAAAGTAAGCTTAGTATCTCCTTCAATGGAATCAATTACCAATTGTTTAAAGTTATTATGCGCTGAAGACTCAGCAGAAGCTACAAACCTACTTCCAATTTGAACTCCTTGGGCGCCAAGGGCAAAGGCCGCTGCCATAGCTTTGCCACTGCCAATGCCGCCGGCAGCTATTACAGGAACATCAACTTTTTGTACAACTTCAGGTACCAAACACATGGTGGTTGTTTCTTCACGACCATTATGGCCACCTGCTTCAAAGCCTTCTGCGATTACAGTGTCCACACCTTCATCTTGGGCTTTCATAGCGAATTTTGCGGATGATACCACATGTAAAACCTTTATTCCTTGAGCTTTTAACTTTTGCGTAAACTTTTTGGGGCTTCCGGCTGAGGTAATTACTACAGGCACTTTGTATTTAATAATTAGCTCAATATGTTCTTCAACCTGAGGGTAAATCAACGGTAGATTTACACCAAAAGGGTTCTTGGTATTTGCTTTTGCCTTTACAATATGTTCCTCCAATATCTCCGGATACATTGAGCCTGAACCAATAATTCCTAATCCTCCGGAATTTGAAACAGCCACCGTAAGTTGCCAAGGTGAACACCACACCATTCCGGCTTGAATAATGGGCAGTTTTACATTCAATAATTTGGTAAGTTGATTCTTCATGCAAAAAATTTCGAAAATAGTTATTTCGAAAAATGGGTATTGTGGTTATTTTTTTACTTTTGGCCACGACTAGTCAAAATAATGAGGGAACTCTTTTTCGTATTCATACTTTTTTTAGGCCTAACCCAAACAACTAAAGCCCAATTTGATTACATTTTGGATATAGGAGGAGGTTTAGGTGCCGCAAACTTTTTAGGTGATATTGGTGGTACTTCTGAAAAAGGAGCACAGCCATTTATTAATGATATCCAACTTACCATGACAAGAGTGGGGTTTACCGCTTTTGGCAGGTACCAATTTTTTGATTGGTTGGGTGTTAATGCAGGTTATGCTTCCGTATGGGTTAGCGGAAGAGATAATCTTTCAAAAAATCCGGCACGATATACCAGAAATTTAAGTTTTACAAATCACATACACGAAATTTACGCTAGAGGCGAGTTTTATTTTCTTCAATTAAATGATGTAGGTAGATATGGAAGGTATCGCTTAGACTTTAAGTCTTTTGCTTACATTGGGGGAGCTGTTTTCTTTCACAATCCAAAGACTGAATACAATGGCCAAAAAGTTGCCCTACAACCCCTGCAAACAGAAGGTGTGGCTTATGGCAGAATTCAACCAGCAATTCCTGCAGGATTAGGTATATATTTTACTTTAGACAGAAACCATCGTTTTGGCTTTGAGGTTGGCGGCAGGTACACTTTTACCGACTACATCGATGATGTAAGTGATACATATCCTAAAGTAGGCTGGAGTGATGACCCTCTTGCTGTTGAATTATCGAATAGAACTGATGAAGTTGATCCTAATGATCCATTATTCTTGGCAGGAGCCCAAGCGAGCCCAGGTGGTACAAGAGGAGGAGCTGAAGCTACAGATGTTTACCTCATGTCTTTCCTTACCTACAGTTATGTTTTCAGAGTAAAGTCGAAATTCTCAAGGTCTCGCTACAATTTTGTTACCGGAAAGGTAAAGAGAAGAAAGTCTAGGGCGAAGTTTTAATGTGTAGTTTTTGGTTCTTGGTTTGTAGTTCGTAGTTCGTAGTTCGTAGTTCGAAAATAAATTATTGGTTGCTCTTTCAAATAAACTGCCCAATTTTTCTCAATGGTTTTATGAGCCTAAACCCAAAGGGTGGTTTTAGGTCATTTAGTTTCCAAGCTAAAAGGTCTTGGCGGTTTGCTTCCAACCTGTTTTTTAACGTTGCATTACTTTTTCCTCCCACCCTCATCAATGAAATTACTTTAGGAAGATAGCCAACTGTTATTTGGTGCTTTTCTATAAACCTCAACATTAATTCATAGTCAGCGGCTTGTGATAATTCTGTTCTGTAGTTTCCAAACTTTTCAAATAATTCTTTTTTCACAAAAAATGTAGGGTGTGGAGGCATCCATCCTTTTCTAAAAAGCCCACTTTTATATTCCCCTGAAATCCATTTTCTGTGAATCTCTCCATTGGGCTTAATGTAATTCAAATCCGCATAAAGAGCCTCCCAAGAAGGGTTCTTTTGAAATGCTCCCGCAACATTAAAAAGCACTTGTTTATTCGCAAATAAGTCATCTGCGTGAAGAATTCCAATAATATCACCTGATGAATGAATGATTCCTTTATTCAATGCATCATACAATCCATTA
>JAAZVO010000119.1 GCA_018623405.1 Crocinitomicaceae bacterium | reverse complement strand
TAAAGCATTTAACAAGTCAATTACCTGTTGAGGATTCAAATAGCCTGAACTCAACACACCTACTTGACCTTCAAGTTGTTCATCTAAATATTCAATAGAAGTTTTGTTTTCGGAAATAGAGATGATATTATAACCGTGATACAAGTTGTCATCTCTTTTATTGGCTTCAATGGCGTGCTGCATAAATTTGGTGGCCACCTTAATAAGCGATTTTAGGTTAGGCATTGAAAGCAATTCTTTTTCGCCCGAGAAACCATTTTGGTAAATGGCATTTCTATAATCTGTAGATGCCTTTCCTAATAAGTCCATCAATTGCTTTCTATCTTCATCACTAAAGGAGCCTTCTAGCTTGCCTTTAAATTGTTTTAGTGCGTTATCTGTAGCGTTAAAGAAATCGAAAAGCTCTGTAGATATTTCAACCGCCTCATCTCCATCTGCAAATACACCTCTAAAAAAGGTTAAAAACCTTCTTAAATAATAAAGGGTAACCATAGAAACTCCATTACCAACCAACGCATTGTTGGCATCGTTCCACTCAGGGCGTTGGGTATTCATCCAAATACCTGCTTCGGGAATTAGATTTGCAACCTTTGCTAGGGTAGTGGCCAAAATTTTCTCTAAAAAGTTTACATGATACGGCGCGTTTTTAGTTTTTAGCAGTGCCCCATCAGAGCCTAGCTGATTTCTGCTTGCACGAATTTCATGATCCCATTTGTGATCGAAATCAATCGTGTCTTTGGTGTTTTTTAGAATATCCTCATAAGGTTTTATTTTATATGGAACCGCAGCATACACAAAGTGATTTCTGTGGAATAACTCCACTAGCTTACCAGGTTGGTATTTTTCTAAAAACTCTAAGAACTTTAGCAGGTAGATAATTTGATGATCTCCCCAATAGCCAATGTAGCTCCAAGGGTCATCAGGTTCAATAGTTTCCCAATCAAAGCCATCTTTGGTAATGCGGTAAGGGTTGTATCCATCGAAGGTAGAGGCATTTAAAAAACGGTAGATCATGCCTTCAATAAAGGCAGGGTATGACCAAGCTAAGGCTTCCCAATTTTGAAAGATATCACGCCAATTACCTTCGTAATCTAAAATTTTGGAGCCATCGTCTTCATTAACTGTGTTTATGGAAAACTTATTCCAAGGTCGGCTTGGGTCTCCGTGTCTTCTGCTGAATTTTAGGGGCAAATATTCTGTAGCTAAACGCTTAAACGATAAGCTATCTGTTTTATCAACCAACTCTTGTAATTCGAATACGGAAAAGGTTGCAGGTAATTTATCTACAGTAATTTCAAACTCCTTAAAAACTTCGACATTAGCAGTTTTGAGGTACTTTTTAAAATCCCAAAGCTCTATGGTGTAATTATGATCAAAAATACCCCCACGCATAATGTTAAACATAGTGTTAGCAAAGTGTCTAGCATCCTTTAAGGGGTCGGCTGTTTTTTGCAAACCATCGGCCGATGTAGTTAACTTAATTAACTCTTGGGTACCCAATTCAACATCAGCAAGAATTTTTTGGAGGTAGTTTTCATCCGTTTTTATTTGATGAATGATATTATAAACCCCTGCATGGTTTTGGTTAACATTCGCAACAATAAACCACTCTTTTTGCTCTTGCTGTTGAAGTGTGAATTCAGTTGCAATAAAGTAGGCACCTTTTTCAGCTTTTACGTCAACTTCTTGATTTATCTGTTCGCCTTTTCTAAATGCATTCAATTGATTGTTTGAAACTAAGTAAGTTGGGTTTTCAATTCCCATTGCCCAAGCCACATTAGCTTTAAGCGCTTCGCTTGGTTCAGCCTTATCAACAATAATAGCACTTAAGGCAAACATGCCTAAACCTGTTTCAGGGTCTAATTCGCTTCGCTTGTAGGCATCTACTAAGTTACTTCTTGTATTTTGAACATCGCTTGCAACCCCAAAAGGTACAATATTTTGAATACCATCAACTAACCTTAACTGCATCGACTCATTTCCTAAATTGGTGAGTGAGGCCTTTCTAACAAACCCATAAAGATTGGAAGAATTCCATTGATACCTAAAAACAAGGTTTAGTGTTTCGTTTACCTCTTCAAATACGATTTTGTTTCCCCATTGGTTTTTGTACAAATTTCGTTTTACATTAAAGCCTTTGTGACTCAGCACGCTAAATGGTTCCCAATTTTTTAACTTTCCTTCATGATGAACCTGCACAATGGTTTTACTTCCTGTTATTTCAGCAGATTCGATGATTTTATCATCCGTATAATAAGGGAAAAGAGCAAAATCAGCATTTTTTCTTCCTGCTGTAAGCCCTCCATTACTTCCAATAAACATCCAATGGTTAGAGGCACTCACCACACTCATTAAAAAAGGTCTTATGCCATCAATATTTTCAATTTTAAAATATTGTTCTCCCTTAAATTGCACACTTTTAATCATCTGCTTTTCTTTGATGTTACGAAACGGTAAAAGTAATTTTTACTATAAGGTTATGCAAAGTAATCAAATCAAATATTTTAATCATTAATTCGTCTAATCTTTCATGTCAACAAAACCCAACCCAAAAGAAACGAAACCCAAAAACAAGGTTTCTATTACCAAAGTGTTTAAAACCATTATTTGGCCGCATCGAAAGATTGTACTTGTTGGTCTAGTGCTAATTGTCATCAGTCGGTTGGCGGGCTTGGTACTTCCTGGTGCATCAAAGTTTTTATTAGATGATGTAATTCCAAACAAAGACCTTGATATGCTTAAGTTGTTGTTAGGAGCCGTGGGTGGGGCCATTTTTTTACAAGCTACAACCTCATTCTTATTAACTAGAATTTTAAGTGTTGAAGCACAACGATTAATTGCCACCTTAAGGGCACGTGTTCAACAAAAGATTTTACAACTACCCATTCGGTTTTTTGATAATACCAAATCCGGTAACTTGGTTTCACGCATTATGACTGATGTTGAAGGGGTGCGAAATTTAGTAGGAACAGGATTAGTGCAATTGATTGGAGGTTTGCTGACCGCATTAATTTCATTGGTAATATTGATTTCTATAAGTCCAAAAATGACTCTGTTTGTGTTGGTGCCTATTACCATTTTTGGTGTGGTTTCTCTTAAGGCATTCGGGTACATAAGACCAATATTTAAAGAACGGGGAAAGATTAATGCCGAGGTCACCGGTAGGTTAACAGAAACCTTAAATGGTGTTCGTGTAATCAAAGGATTTAATGCAGAAGGATTTGAGATAAAAGTGTTTGAAGAGGGCGTTGATAAGCTCTTCAGAAACGTTCAAAAGAGTTTAACTTCCACAAGTTTGGTAACGAGCTCTGCCACTTTTTTATTGGGAATTGCCTCTGCAGGCATTATGGGTATTGGTGGTTATATGATCATGTACAACGATCTTACGGTTGGAGACTTCTTGGCCTTTACGCTTTACCTTGGGTTTATGATTGCTCCCATTGTGCAGATGAGCAACATTGGGAGCCAGCTTACGGAAGCTTTTGCAGGTTTAGACAGAACGGAAGAAATCATGAACATGCAGATTGAGGACGATCCGGATGAGCGAACAAAAGCATTAGAAAAAATAGATGGGTATATTCAATTTGATAATGTAACCTTTGGTTATGAAGAAGGAAAAGAAGTGTTGCATGGAATTTCTTTTGAAGCCAAACCAGGTTCGGTTACCGCTTTAGTTGGTTCATCAGGCTCTGGTAAAACAACCATTGCTAGTTTAGCTGCAAGCTTTCTTTCTCCTGATTCAGGCACAGTTTGGATAGATGGCACAGACCTATCGCAAGTACAATTAAAATCCTACCGCTCAAAATTAGGGGTGGTTTTACAAGATGATTTTTTGTTTGAGGGAACCATCAGAGAAAATATACTCTTTCCAAGACCTGAGGCTACTGAAGCCCAATTGTTGGAAGCGGTAAAAGCTGCCTATGTTGATGAGTTTACGGATAGGTTTGAAGAAGGATTAGATACCGTAATTGGTGAGAGGGGTGTAAAGCTTTCGGGTGGTCAGCGACAACGTATTGCAATTGCTAGAGCTATTTTGGCTGACCCAAAAATCTTAATTTTAGACGAAGCAACTTCTAATTTGGATACAGAAAGTGAAGCCTTAATTCAAAAGAGTTTACAAGAGCTGATGAATGGCAGAACAACCTTTGTAATTGCCCATAGATTAAGCACAATTAGAAGAGCAGATCAAATTTTGGTGATAGAGCAAGGAAAAATTGCTGAGCAAGGAACCCACGATGAGCTGATTGCAAAGGAAGGAAGGTATCATAACCTATATACTTACCAAGCGAGAATTTAATTGTACCGCTTATCGAGCGAAGTCCGATACCAATCGGATGAGATAAAGATTTCAAATTTACCCTTCGTCCGATAGCTATCGGACAGGCTCAGTTTAAGGCTTCTGGAGTTTTTTATGATTAACTTACTCTATCCCTGAAAGTGAAACCTGAACACTCGAAGGGTAATAAAAAGACCGTTTGTCAATCTCAGCATAAGAAATTGTGGTAATTGAAATTTAGATTTTATTTCTTTGTTTAATGATTCATCGCAGAGAAATTCCCTTAACAAGGTGGCTTCCAACAACCTTAAAGGAAGTAAAAAAAAGAGATTGGGACTCGTTAGATGTCATTCTCTTTTCCGGTGATGCCTATGTTGATCATCCCAGCTTCGGAACTGCAGTAATTGGTAGGATTTTAGAAGACGAAGGACTTAAAGTGGCCATTGTTCCTCAACCCAATTGGCGCGATAACCTTCAAGATTTCAAAAAACTTGGAAAACCCAATTTGTTTTTTGCTGTAACAGCCGGCTGTATGGATAGCATGGTGAATCATTATACAGCAAACAAAAGAAGAAGGTCTGATGATGCTTACACACCAGGAGGAGAATCCGGTTATCGACCTGATTACACTACTACTGTTTATTCAAATATCCTTAAAGAATTATTTCCTGATGTTCCAATCATCATAGGAGGAATAGAGGCTTCCTTGCGTAGGGTTACTCATTACGATTATTGGAGCGACCAACTAATGCCTACCATTTTAGAATTTTCAAAAGCTGATTTGTTGGTGTATGGAATGGGTGAATTACCCTTAAGAGAAATAATTCAATTGTTGAATAGGGGAGTGCCTTTTCACCAATTAACCATGGTAAAGCAAACCGCTTATTTGGCTGATGGTGAGGTTCCAAAAAATAAAAATTGGGATGATTTTGAGTTACAATCTCATGAAACGTGCCTAAGAGATAAAATCAAGTTTGCTTCTAACTTTAAGTATGTAGAGCAAGAGTCTAATAAAACCCACGCCCGAAGGCTTTTGCAAAAGGTAAAAGGTAAAACCTTGGTAATTAATCCGCCTTTTCCTACTATGACAGAAAAGCAAATCGACAAGTCATTTGACTTATCTTATACAAGGTTGCCTCATCCAAAATACAATAAAAGGGGTGCAATACCTGCCTTTGATATGATTAAGTTCTCTGTAAACATGCATCGTGGATGTTTTGGGGGTTGCAGCTTTTGTACTATTTCTGCCCATCAAGGTAAATTCATCGCCAGTAGGTCTGAAGAGTCTATTTTGAAGGAGGTAGATGAAGTAACTAAAATGCCTGATTTTAAGGGGTATATTTCAGATTTAGGTGGCCCATCAGCCAACATGTATAAAATGAAGGGTAAAGACCAATCTATTTGTGATAGGTGTGTTGCTCCAAGCTGTATTCACCCTGTGGTTTGTAGTAATTTAGATACTAGCCATGAGCAAATGACACAGCTTTATAAAAAGGTAGATGCGCACCCTCAAGTAAAAAAGGCGTTTGTAGGTAGCGGTATTCGCTATGATTTATTGACAAGAACTTACAATAAACAAGCAGATGATTCTATTGAGCCTTATTTAGAGCAAGTTTTGCGCAGGCACGTTTCTGGAAGGTTAAAAGTAGCTCCGGAGCATACCTCTGAGGCAACTTTAAAAGTAATGCGAAAGCCGGCCTTTAAGCATTTTAAGAGTTTTAAAAAGGTTTACGATCAAATTGATAAAAAGTATAATCTTAACCAAAAGTTGATTCCTTATTTTATCTCGAGTCATCCCGGTTGCCAAGAAGAAGATATGGCCGACTTAGCTGTGGAAACCAAAGACTTGGGCTTTCAACTTGAGCAGGTACAAGGTTTTACCCCAACTCCCATGACAGTTGCCACAGTAATTTATTATTCGGGAGTACATCCTTACACCCTTAAGCCTTACTACACTGCTAAAACACCTGAGCAAAAAAAGGCACAACACAAGTTTTTCTTTTGGCATAAAAGAGAAAATCATGGTTGGATAAAAAAACGATTGCTAAAATCTAACCGACCTGAGTTAATCAATAGACTTATTGATGAACCAAAACCGTCAAAGTTTAAAAGGGCTTTTAAGAAAAAATTAAGATAGTTTATCGGTCAAGATTTCAATTTCAATAAACGGAGCTACTTTCTCAAAGCAAATGCGGTAAATGGCATCAATAATTGGAATTTCAACATTGTATTTTTTGTTAATTTCTACAATGCTTTCAAGGGCATAGTAACCTTCTGCTACCATGTTCATTTCAATTTGGGCAGAGCGTACAGAGTAGCCTTTACCCACCATGCTTCCAAAGTTTCTGTTTCTACTAAACTGTGAGTACGCGGTTACTAATAAATCACCTAAATAAGCTGAGCTTTTCACATCTCTGTGGGTAGGGTTTACCGCATCAATAAAACGTTCTGCTTCGCGTATGGCGTTTGAAATCAATAATGCTTGGAAATTATCTCCATAACCTAAACCATGGCAAATTCCTGCGCCAATTGCATAAATGTTTTTCAGAACGGCGCACATTTCTGTGCCAAATAAATCATCAGAAGTAGAGGTTTTAATGTATCTACACGATAGCAATTCACCAACAACTTCAGCTTTCTCTTCATCAGGGCAAGCAATGGTTAAATAAGATAGCTTTTCCATGGCAACCTCTTCTGCGTGGCAAGGGCCTGAAATCATGCCAATATCATCGTAAGGAATATTAAATTTTTTATGGAAGTACCTTGCAGGAATAGAGTGCACTTCAGGAACAATTCCTTTAATTGAAGTAAAAATCACTTTGCCTTTTAGCATATCCTCCGGAGAGTCTTTAAACAAATCGTACAAGAAGGCTGAAGGGTGAGCCATCACAATTAAATCACTCTCGTCAATTACCTTTTGCATGTGGGTGGTTACCTCAATGCGTTCAGCATCAAATTTTATAGAGCTTAAATAGCGTGGATTTCTTTGGTATTGGTTGAGGAAGTCAACAGAGTCTTTGTTGCGCATCCACCAATTTACTTTCGTAACATTATTGGTTAGCATTTTTACTAAAGCCGTAGCCCAGCTACCACCACCAATAACACCAACTCGGCTATTCTCATTGATCATTAGTACAAATAAAAGAAAAAATGACTGTTTGGTTACCTATTGAATAGATATTTCAATACACGACTAACTTTTCGGAAATAACAAATTGATTACTGATAATACTAACTGTATAAACACCTGCAGCTAATCTACCTAAAAAGAATTTGTTTTTGCTGTTCTGAATATTCTCATTTCTGAAAACCAATCTACCCCTATTATCAAATACGTTTAAATTATAGTTAGTTAAGCCCAATACTTCAACTGTAAAAAAATCGGATGTAGGGTTAGGGTAGAGGATTAGTTGCGGACCGAAAACTCCACTATTACCAATTACAGAGTCGCATTGCAACCTACTTTCGTTGTATTTCACTTC
>JAAZVO010000118.1 GCA_018623405.1 Crocinitomicaceae bacterium | reverse complement strand
CCAAATTACCTAACACAGCTAGGAGGCGCGGAATACAAGGGTTTAATAATTTCATTATTTACGATAACGGCAGGACTTTCAAGACCTTTTTCAGGAAAGTTGGCCGATACCGTAGGCAGAATGCCTGTAATGGTAATTGGAGTTTTGGTGGGTATAATTATAGGGGTACTCTATCCTGTTTTAAATTCGATTTTGCGTTTTTTCTTGCTCCGATTATTGCATGGATCTTCTACAGGTTTTAAACCAACAGGTACCACAGCTTATTTAGCTGATATTGTCCCTGACAGTAAACGCGGTGAAGCATTGGGTTACCTTGGAGTTTCCGGTTCTTTAGGTATGGCAAGTGGTCCGGCAGTGGGAAGTTGGATTGCAAACACTTATTCTATTGAAGTGATGTTTTATTCATCTTCGGCTGTTGCCTTAGTTTCAATTTTGATTTTGGCCGGAATGAAAGAAACTATAGAAAACAAAGAAAAATTTAGCTTTAAACATTTAGCTATTGCTCCAAAAGATGTTTACGATAGCTCTGTTTTAAAGCCATCAATGATTATGCTTTTTACAACTTATTCATTTGGGGCACTTTTAACACTTATTCCTGATTTTAGTGATTATTTAGGTATTCAAAACCGAGGTTTGTTTTTCACCTTTATGTTGGTGGCTTCTATTTCTACACGTTTGTTTGCCGGTAAAGCCTCAGACAGGTATGGTAGGCGAAATTTATTATACGTAGGAACGCTGATTTTGGCTACAGGTTTATGTTTTGTTGCTTTTACCCAGTCTGTTTTGCTGTTTTTTACAGCCGCAATAATCATAGGTATATCTGTTGGAATAAACTCTCCAACTGTTTTTGCATGGACAGTTGATTTAGCAGATCCTAAACACAGGGGCAGAGCTATGGCAACCATGTACATTGCATTAGAAATTGGTGTTGGACTTGGTGCTTTTGTTTCAGGCTTTATTTATGCCAATAAAATAGAGCGATTGCCTATTGCATTTGGTATTTGTGCTTTTTTAGCATTGATGGCATTTGGGTATTTGCTTAAAATAAGGGTAAAAAACTGAAATTTTACGACGATTACCCTAAGTCGAAAGAAACCCTTTTTTACACCTTTGAACCAAACTTTTAAACCAAAACAATCATGAAAAAGACAATGAACAAACAGTAAAATATTTATTGGCCTCTAAAAAAGGTATGGGAGGCATGCCTTTGACTTATGGGTCAAAAGGAAATTGCATTGTAGGTAAAGGCAAAGCGGCTGTAATGCAAGGAGGAAAACCTATAAACGGAATCAACCAATTAATGCTAAACCCAAAAAAGTTTACGGAACTCACTGGAAAAGAAAACTTAGCTACCTTGCTAAAAGGCTATAAAAAAACAGATTGGTATAAGGCAGGCATTCATGAATAAACCTAATAAAAAAGAAGTGAAAAGCTCAATGATAGTCATTGGTTTTTTTTTATGTAGTGATTTTAATATTAATCTTTAATGGCTTCTGTATCCCATTTGGGAAACAAGTTGTTTAAGAGTGAAAAAACGAATATCAAGTTCTCGATACACTCTTTCCTCACACCTGCCTGCCGGTAGGCACGGCTCGACCAGACATTAGTTTAAATTGAATTGAATTTTTTACACAACTAGGTTTATAAAACCCACAGAGAATTAAGGAAAACCTCAAACTACAAACCAAAAACTAAAAACTACAAACCAGTATCACATATTCCTCCTATACTGTCCTCCTACTTCAAACAAGGCATCAGTAATGGAACCTAATGTACATACTTTGCAAGCTTCCATCAAGGCTTCAAATACATTTCCGTTTTGAATGGCTGTTTGTTGAATTTTTTTCAACTCTTGCTCTATTTGAGTGGCGTTTGCCTTACTCAGATTTTCTACTGTTTTTATTTGAGCTTCTTTCTCTTCAACTGTAGCTCTAATAACTTCTTTAGGCAATACCGTAGGCGAGCCTTTTGAATTCAAGAAAGTATTTACGCCAATAATTGGGAATTCTCCATTGTGTTTCAAGGTTTCGTAATACAAGCTTTCTTCTTGAATTTTACCACGTTGATACATGGTTTCCATCGCGCCTAAAACTCCGCCTCTTTCGGTAATTCTATCAAACTCTGCCAACACTGCTTCTTCTACCAAATCGGTTAATTCTTCGATAATAAAAGAGCCTTGCAACGGATTTTCGTTTTTGGCTAACCCTAACTCTTTGTTGATGATTAACTGAATGGCTACAGCCCTTCTTACCGACTCTTCGGTTGGAGTGGTGATAGCCTCGTCATAAGCATTGGTATGCAATGAGTTACAGTTATCGTAAATGGCATAAAGCGCCTGAAGCGTTGTTCTGATATCATTAAAATCAATCTCTTGTGCATGCAACGAACGACCTGATGTTTGAATGTGGTATTTCAACATTTGCGCCCTTGGGTTCGCACCATATTTCTGCTTCAAGGCTTTGGCCCAAATTCTTCTCGCTACACGACCAATTACCGCATATTCAGGGTCAATACCATTAGAGAAAAAGAACGATAAATTAGGACCAAAGGCGTTGATGTCCATTCCCCTGCTCAAGTAATACTCCACATAGGTAAAACCATTGGCTAAGGTAAAGGCCAATTGTGTTATTGGGTTGGCTCCGGCCTCTGCAATATGGTAACCCGAAATTGAAACCGAATAGAAGTTTCTTACATTCTTGTCAATAAAATATTGCTGAACATCACCCATTAATCGCAAGGCAAATTCTGTAGAAAAAATACAGGTATTTTGGGCTTGGTCTTCTTTTAAAATATCAGCCTGAACAGTACCACGAACTTGCGAAAGCGTTTTGGCTTTTATGTTTTGGTAAACATCAGTTGGCAAAACTTCATCTCCGGTAACGCCTAACAACATCAATCCTAAACCATCATTTCCTTCGGGTAATTCTGCATTGTATTTTGGTTGTTCTACACCTAGCTTTTTATACTTTGCTTCAATTTTAGCTACTACCTCTTTTTCAAGGCCGTTTTCTTTGATGTACAACTCACATTGCTGATCAATAGCCGCATTCAAGAAAAAGCCCAACAGCATTGGCGCCGGACCATTAATGGTCATAGAAACCGAGGTGGTAGGATCAGCTAAATTGAAACCTGAATACAATTTTTTGGCATCGTCTAAACAACAAACCGAAACGCCTGAGTTTCCAATTTTACCATAAATATCAGGTCTGTAACCGGGGTCATTTCCATAAAGTGTAACAGAATCGAAAGCAGTTGATAAACGCGCAGCGGGCATTCCCTTGCTTAAGTAATGAAAACGCTTGTTGGTTCTTTCTGGGCCACCCTCACCGGCAAACATTCTAGTTGGGTCTTCGCCTGTTCTTTTAAAAGGATAAATACCTGCAGTGTAAGGAAATTCACCTGGGAAATTCTCTTGTAAACTCCAACTCAAAATATCTCCCCAAGAAGTATATCTTGGCGTAGCTACTTTTGGAATTTGGCTGTGCGAAAGCGACTCGGTATGGGTTTGAATTTTAATTTCTTTATCGCGCACTTTAAACACAAAAACCTCATCGCGGTATTGCTTTAATTTTTCTTTCCAACCTTCTATTACTTGAAGGTTATGCGGATCTAAATCTAAAGTAGTTTGGTCGTAAACTTTTTGGATTCCTTCAATTAAAGCAGCTTTATTTTCTAGGTTTGATTCTTTGAGGTTCTCTAAAGTTTTGTAGTAACCATAGAGTTTCTCAGCAACGGTCGACTGCTCTTGCACCCATTTATCATAAGCTCGGTTGTTTTCTGAAATTTCAGAAAGGTACCGTGTTCTTTTTGGTGGAATGATGTAAATTTTTTCACTCATCTCTTTAGAAATAGTGAAATCAGATTTTAAATCAGCGCCGGTTTTCTCCGCCAACTTATCCATAATTGCTTTGTACAAAGCATTGGTTCCCGGATCGTTAAATTGTGAAGCAATAGTTCCAAAAACAGGCAGGCTATCATCATCGGCATCCCACAATTGGTGGTTGCGTTTGTATTGTTTTTTTACATCGCGCAAAGCATCTAAAGCGCCGCGTTTATCAAATTTATTGAGGGCGATAATGTCGGCAAAATCCAACATATCAATTTTTTCAAGTTGTGTAGCTGCACCATATTCAGGTGTCATTACATACATGCTAACATCACTGTGATCCAAAATTTCTGTATCGCTTTGGCCAATACCTGAAGTTTCTAACAAAATCAAATCGAAGCTTGCTACTTTTAAAATGGAAAGGGCATCATCAACATGTTTTGATAACGCTAAGTTTGATTGACGCGTAGCCAACGAGCGCATGTAAACGCGTTTATTTTTGATAGAGTTCATCCGAATTCTATCGCCCAACAAGGCACCTCCTGTTTTTCTTTTTGAGGGATCAACCGAAACGATGGCAATAGATTTATCTTCAAAATCCATTAAAAATCGGCGAACCAACTCATCAACCGTAGAAGATTTACCTGAACCTCCGGTTCCAGTAATTCCTAAAATGGGTGTTTTTACGGTTTTGGCTTTTGCCCTGATTTCAGCGAGTGTACCGTCATTTTCTTCAGGGAAGTTTTCAGCAGCAGAAATAACACGAGCCAAATCTTTTTGGTCTTT
The DNA here is from genome assembly GCA_018623405.1 of Crocinitomicaceae bacterium. Classification (GTDB taxonomy): domain Bacteria; phylum Bacteroidota; class Bacteroidia; order Flavobacteriales_G; family Salibacteraceae; genus JAAZVO01. Next base: position 3,225 of record JAAZVO010000118.1, on the reverse strand, counting down.
TTGGGTCAGGGCCTTTACTTCTCCATTCAGTTTATTACCAACCGGAAAATCACTTTTTTGAACCAAATCATTGATCATGCCTTGCAACCCTAGCTCTCGACCATCATCAGGGTGATAAATTTTTGCAATTCCATATTCATGAAGTTCTTTTATTTCTTCAGGAAGTATAGTTCCTCCACCTCCACCAAATACTTTGATGTGCGGAGCGCCTTTCTCCTTCAACAAGTCGTACATGTATTTAAAGTACTCCATGTGACCGCCTTGGTAAGATGTCATGGCAATGGCTTGAGCATCTTCTTGTATGGCGCAATCTACAACCTCTTCTACACTTCTATCGTGCCCTAGGTGAATTACCTCAACACCGGTAGATTGAATGATTCGCCGCATAATGTTAATGGCAGCATCATGCCCATCAAACAATGAGGCTGCTGTTACAATACGTACTTTATTTTTTGGTTTATAGATTTCGATGTTCTTCATAAGGTTGCGTCTTAAAAGGGTTGCAAATTTACCTAAAACAACAAAGACCTAAAAGAGTTAAAATCTAACACTCAAACCATTTTGGATTGTGATAATTTCTTTGGGTATTCCAACTGGTGGATTGCTATCGGTTAAATAACTAAACATGAGTTTAAAACCCCACTTTTGTGTGATATTAAATTTAAAAGTAGAGCGATTAGTTACCCTAAAATCTGAAAAATTATTGGCTAAAGGTTGATAGTAGAAAATAGTGTTGAATGAAACACTTTTTGTAAGCAACCAATCTACCGAAAAATAACTACTTAATCGAAAATCTTTGTTGGGTGTATTTTGGTCAATTACCTCTTCAAACTCATACATACCTAATACTCCGAAATAAGATTCTAAAGAATCGCGGCCAACAATTTTTTGGCGTAATCCTGCACCTGCCAACTGCCTTAAGTTTATCCCTTGAATCCTGTTGTATTGTATTTGTTCAAATGCCTCTGCAGTGAGTTTCTTAGATTTATTTAAGTGATAATTTAATCTTAGATGAGCAAAACCTCTGTTAATTAAATCATCGTTATTTCCATTCACCAATCCAAAATCTGAAAAAAGTAGTGCAGAAAATTTTGTTTGCTGAAATAGCAACTTATTTTCATTCGAAATTTGCCAAACTTGTGTTGTATTTTGAGTATAGCTTCCATCAAAGTTTACCTCGCCAAAAAAGCCATTTTCCTTTTTTGCAAAGCGTTGAGATTCAATATCAACAACTTGCCCAAAAAGGCTAAATGAGCAAAAAACTAAAACCGTAACAAAAAAATAATTAGCTGCTTTTGATTGAGTCATGCAAATTTTTTATACTTTTAATAATCGAAAATCGAATAAGCAAATCGAGTCAAACTTAACCATGTCGTACAAAGAGAAGATAGCAAACCTAGCTACAGTAGGTTTAATAATCACTTCTATTTTGATCTTTTTGTTCTTTTTATTGGATTTTACAAAAGGTATTTCTTCAACTGAAAAAGAGCAAGTACTAAACCCTCCGGCAAACAACTCAGCCCACATTTCTTCTTTAGAAAGCAATCAAATAAATTAACAAATTGTTTGTTTTAAGTTATCCCAACTTGAAATAGAACAATATTTTTCCGTTTTTTGTTACTTGCTTCAAAGTAACCCCTAATGAGATATTGGATATTTTTTGCCCTTTTTGGATTAATTGCTTGTAATACTCCTAAAACAGAAATTCAAACTTCTGAATTTGAAGACGAGTTTTCCGGTCGCCTAGCTTGGGAAGAAGAAAGATTGGCCGACCCGGCAACAGGAAAAATTCCCGAAGGCATAAAAAAGCGTGAATTAGCATTTGCCCAAAAACTCCCAAAAGATATTGATTTCCCTAGAAGAAAAACCTCTGTTTGGCAGCAAGTAGGTCCTTACAATATTGGCGGTAGAACAAGAGCTGCAGCAATAGACATCAATAACGAAAACATCATATTAGCAGCAGGCGTTTCAGGAGGAATGTGGCGTTCTACCGATCAAGGTAAAACTTGGGCAAGAACCTCTGCTGCAAATCAACACCACAGTGTTACTTGCTTAGCGCAAGATAAAAGGCAAGGCAAAACAAACGTTTGGTATTACGGCTCGGGAGAGGGTATTGGAAATTCCGCATCGAAAAGCTTTTCTGCAAATTACCTAGGTGATGGAGTTTATAAATCAATAGATAACGGCTTAACTTGGAGTCCATTGCCTGCCACCCAAAGTAACTCTCCACAATCTCCGGAACCCTGGGATATTATTTGGAATGTTGTGGTGGACCACACCATAGATACAGCAAATGTTTTATATGTTGCCAAAGAAGGCAGAATAATGAAAAGCACCAATGGTGGAAAAACATTTAGAATGGTTTTAGGCCCTACCTCAGTTGTGCTCGCCTCATATACCGATATTGCTATTTCACCAAATAGAGTAAAATATGCCACTTTAAGCAGTAATGGCGCTGTTAGAGGAATATTCCGATCTCTAGATGGAGAAAATTGGACAAATATTACCCCTAGTAACTTTCCTGCAAGCTATAACAGAATTGTTATGGCCTTTGACCCATGGAACGAAAACCGAGTTTACTTTTTAGCAAATACCATTAATGAAGGTAAACCTGCAAATCCTAACGATTTAAAGGGTGAAAGAAATATGTTATGGCGGTATTTGTATAAAAGTGGCGATGGCGCAGGTGCAAATGGAAATTGGACAGACCTTTCAGAAAACATTCCATCCGGAACAAGTTTTAGAACACGATTTCAAAGTCAAGGCAGTTACAATATGGCAATTGCTGTTAAACCAGACGACCCAAACGTAGTTTTTATAGCAGGCACCAATATGTACAGGTCTGATGATGCCTTTACCACTCCAAACAAAATAACTCATATCGGAGGATACAATCCAGGGCAAACTTCAACATTTGAATACCGCTATCCCAAGAGTCATCCCGATTTTCATGTTATCTCTTTTTTACAAAGCAACCCTAACCACTGCTTTACAGCTAATGATGGTGGCTGTTATATCACTAGAAACGTAATGTCAGACTCGGTAGTTTGGGAAGACTTGAATACAGGTTTTTTTACTACCCAGTTCTACACCATCCACATAGACCATAAAACCTTAGGAAGTAATGTTATTGTTGGTGGCATGCAGGATAATAGTACTGCATGGACCAAAACTTTAGATAAAAATATTCCATGGCAAATACCCTCAGGAGGAGATGGTTCTTAT
>JAAZVO010000117.1 GCA_018623405.1 Crocinitomicaceae bacterium | reverse complement strand
TACTACAAATTCCTCTCCATACGATTGGCGTAGTCCCCAAAACACCAATTTATGGCAGGGTGTAAATGGCGTAAACAACCCTTGCCCAAGTGGTTACCGCTTACCTACGGAAACAGAATTAAATGCGGAACGCTTAAGTTGGAGCAGCAGCAACAGCGCAGGAGCCTTTGCTTCCCCTTTAAAATTGCCTTTGGCGGGTGACCGCAACCTCAGCGATGGTTCGCTCTTCAGTGTCGGGACGCGCAGCTTCTATTGGAGCAGTACGGTTAGCAGTACCGATTCGCGCTACCTCTACTTCTTCAGCAGCTATGCCTTCATGAGCACCAGCAAACGGGCACGCGGGTACTCTGTGCGTTGCCTCAAGGATTGACACTTTGATTCATTTGATAATTTGACACTTTAACTTCCCGCCCTGCGGGACAGGAAGTTTTTTAAAAAACCGCGTAAGCGGTCGTTTTTTTGAAAATAGTGAATTAACTATGACCATAAAAGAAAAAACCTTGCTATATATACAAGCTGTTTTTATAAAAAAACCACCAAAAAAGAGAGAAAAAAGTAAAAAAAAATTTGCTGACGCATAATAAGACAAAACCGCCTCCTTTAAAACTTTAAATAGGGATTCTAATAAAAAAGCCTTGAAGAAAATTTTGGAAAAATAAAAGGTTGAAATTTAAAACCTTAACATTTCTTTTACTCCTTAGACTTTGCTTAAACGCCCAAGACTTTTCAGTTTCCATAGGCGATACAGCTAATGCATTAATAAATTCAAATAATATCTCGCAAGAAGAAAAACTTTTCTACTTAATTTCTCTTACCCAATTTACCGAAGATACAACCCTTCAAAAAACCATCGCAAACAACATAAAAAACTCGCATCAAATAAAGTAAGCCTTACCATATTTCTGTTGGAAAGAGTATCTAAAAATAAAACCTTACACAAAAGACTCTATTGAAGCAGTATTACAAATTTTATTTGACTGTTCGTATTGTTTAGAAGAAATAAAATCTAATAACCATAATGGATTAGCAAACCTTTTAATTGGTAATATTTTCTACAGCAGAGGAGGCATATAAAATAGCATTAAATTTTTAAAAAAGCAAATAATTTATTAGCCAAAACCTTAAATAAAGAAAGGGCCGACTTATATTCTCGGTGGGGGAGTAGTTTAGCACAAATTGATAATTTAGATTCTTCTATTGCTTTGCTTAAAAAAGCAACCCTATTCTATAAAACAAAGCCTCATTTCGTAAATAACTATTTAGCAAACCTTACAAACCAAAGTATTGTTGCCGAGTGGCATGGTGGTTACAATTTAGCATCAAAAAATTACAAGTACGTTATAAAAAAATATGACACTATAGGCAATGAATATAACAAGCTCGTAAATATTAATAATTTGGGAGGTAATTATTTAGATCAGAATTTACTTGATAGCGCCAACCATTATTTAAGTCTAGCTGAAAGCTTAGGCAATAAACAGAATTACCCAAAAATATTGAGAGATGTTTAATAAAACAAATACATTTTATATCAACAAAAAAGAGAATTCGAATCTGCTTTAAATTATCAATTATCGTATCAAAACTTAAAAGATTCAATAAGTTCTTTAACCTCAATTTCAAAAACGGCGGCAATGCAAAAAGAGTTTGAAATTCAACTAGATACAGAAAAGAAAAAAAGAAAAATTAGAACAAATTATTCTCGAAAAACAAATAAGAAGCAGAAACCTACAATATCTATCTATCATTTGTGTTTTGATATTTGTGTTTATTCTAACATACTTCTTTTTAAAATGGTCGTTTTTAAGTGGCTATGCAACAACAGTATCGTTTCTTGGCTCTATGCTACTGTTTGTGGTTGTGGTTTTAGACCCTTGGGTAGAAAGTATTTCGGGAAATCAGCCATATTTAAAACTAATTTTTAACTTCCTTATTGCTCTTTGTATCGTTCCTATACACAATTACATAAACAAAACTGTAAAGGGTTCAACTTCCAATAAGCTTTAAGTAAATAAATTAATATATTTTTATTGCAATAAACTACAAAATTATGAATGACATCAAGCAAGCCATCGAAAAAAATTACGAAAAGTATAAGGAAAAAGAAATCTTTAAAACCATTAGAATCGCCGGAGATGATTACTCCTGCTATGTTTTTCCTTCACCCATAAAAGTTGCGGATGTTAAGGAAACCAAAATGGATGATACCTTCTACACCGTAAATCTTGATGGGGCAGCATACCAAGCGGTAACTTGCGCATTTTATGGTCTAATTGCCGAAAAAGAAATTCAAGTTGCTTTTCATGGTATAGATAAACATAACGACCTGTGCTTTGATGTAGAGTTTCCTTATGACTTATGGGGAGGCAATGATCAGTTTAATTATGTTTTTGCAGTGCCACAAGAATATATTGACTTACTAAAGAAAGTGTACAAAGCTGATGAAGAATGGGGCATTTTTGTTACATGCTACTACAGCAATAGCATAGATAAAGATAGAACCATGTCTAAAAGAGAATTTAATTAATAGACGCAGAATAAGTTGCAAAAAATAACCTCACATATTGCGTTTTTTATTAGCCTAATTTCGGTTTGTTTTTGTGGTGGGCTTAATGCTCAATCGTTAGATCACCAAACCATAAACTCGGGTAGTGCGGTACTTCAAAGTGCAACAGGAAAGCTTTCTGTAACAACAGGTCAGGTTATTATTGGTGTGGGTGAAAGTGTAAACCTCAAAGTAACACAAGGGTTTAACCAACCAGATTGTGACCTAAACCTTGACCTTGGACCTATTCCAAAAGTTTGTGAAAACGGTGCGCCTATTCAATTGTATGCTTCTATTCCTAGTGGGGTGTTTTCAGGCCCCGGAGTAATTGGTAACACCATACATCCGGATTTAGCAGGAGCTGGCACACATCAAATTGCCTACCGTATTGACTTAAATGGCTGCAAAGATTCTGCGTTTGCAACATATACACTAAAACCTAAGCCCACTGTAGCCTTTGTAATCAATGACACAGTCTGCAAGAGTGGTATTTACCAATTAGACCAAGGTTTCCCATCCGGGGGGCTTTATACTGGTTTAGGAGTGCAGCCAAACGGACCGGGCTTTGTTTTTAGGCCCAACTTAGCAGGTCTTGGAACTCACCCTATACAATATACTTATACAGATACTAATGGTTGCTCAGCAACCGATACAAGCACTTACAATGTAATACCCAACCCTGCAGTTTCGCTAAACATTCCAAATACTTTGGTTTGCAATGATGTAGATTCTTTAGTCCTTACAGGAGGAAACCCCGCCGGAGGCTTTTTTACCGGCAATGGAGTAAACACCATCAATAATACTTTCTATCCCGACTCTGCCGCTTATGGTAATCAAGTGATTACCTACAATTATTTAGACACCAATAATGGTTGCAGTGGAAGTGCCTTTGCTGCCTTATTGAACGATACACTCCCAAATAATTTATCCATTAACTTTCCACAAGTAATTTGTAGCGGTCAACCTGCCGGCTTTATTAATGCTGCTCAACCTTTAGGTGGTCAATATTTTGGAGTTTCTCAAGGGCTTTCTCTCGGTGGTTACCTTAACCCAAATTTAATTCCACCAAATACTTACCAAGTTGGATATGCTTACACCACCAACTTTGGGTGCTCCGATACAGTTTATGATCAACTTACCATAACGGCACCTCAAAAACCTCAATTGGCAAATATTCCTCAGCTCTGTAATTCTGATTCAATTACACCGCTTACCGGAGGTAATCCCTTAGGTGGAACCTATTCAGGGTTAAATATTGCCAACAATCAAATAGACCCTAGTAAATTCTCAGCAGGAGTATTCAATTACTTTTATGAAATAACAGACTCCAACAATTGTATTGGCAGAGATACTGCCTCGATTACGGTAATTAACCCTATTCAAATAAACTTAAACCTTCCAGGAAATATCTGTGATAACGTTAACCCTATAAATTTAAATCAAGCTAGTTCATTTGGTTCCGGGCAGTACCTAGGTTTAGGAGTACAAGACTCCTTATTTAGTCCTTTTACCGTTGGGGTGGGTAACACCACCAAAATTCATATTTTTGGTTTAGACTCAAATAATTGTGCTTCTAGAGATAGTGCCTATGTTTCTATTTTAGCCTCCACTCCCGTTAACTTTACTATGGCCGGGGTTTGTAACAACCTTAATAGAATTAAACTAAAAGGTGGCCAACCTTCAGGCGGAACTTACAGCGGTAGTTTTGTTGATTCCGTAGGATATTTTTATCCATCCCAAGCGCAAACAAACTCTGATATAATTTATAGTTATTCTAACATTCAAGGGTGTGTTTCGGCAGATACGTTTAACCTTACTTTATTTCAAGTTCAAAAACCAATAATCACTGAGGTGCCTGCAATTTGTGAAAACGACTCTGACTTAGCGTTAACAGCAAATATTTTAGGTGGTAAGTTCAGTGGTAATGGAGTTTCACAAGGCTTCTTGCATCCAAACCAAATTACCTCTTCTTCGGCTAGCTATTATTATGCTATAACAGACAATAATGGTTGTACGGCAAAAGATACATCTACTATAAATATTTTACCGGCTCCTACCATCTCCCAAAACTTAAGAACCAATATCTGCGAAGGAGAAATAGCCACCTTCGAATTAAATGAAGACAAAATTTATTTGTGGAGCGATGGTCATATTGGCCCCTCACATCAACTTTCTCCAAATACTACTTCTGGGTTTTCAGTTACTGTTAGTGATGGGTTTTGTGCTTCGGTAGATTCATTTACAATTCAAGTAAATCCTAAACCAAGCTTTTCACTCACCACCCAAAAACCAAATTGTGGAATGAAAAACGGGAAGATATTTGTAACCGCCTCAGGCGCTACAGGCCCTTATGAATACAATTGGTCATCAGGGCATTTCGGAACATCTGTTGCCACAAACCTAAGCGCGGGTGTTTATGAGCTTTCTATTACAGATGCTTATGGCTGCAATACTGTTAAAACCTATGCTTTAAGCGATAATAATGCACCAAGTATTCCATCGCCAAACATAAATGGCCTTAATTGTAATGATGATGATAATGCCTCCATAGCATTAAATATTAATAATCCAAGTTTGTATGAATTTTCTTGGCTACGAGGCGATACTTCTTTAACCATCAATAACTTAGTTGCTGGTTCTTACTTTTTTACACTTAAAGAGAACTCAAACGGTTGTACTGCTGTTGAGGAGTTCAGAATAGAAAACCCTCAACCCATCGCAATTCAGCCATTAATAATTCCAAATACTTGTGGAAATACTCAAGGTAGAATATCTTTAAATACTTCAGGGGGAACGGGAGGTTATAACTTTGCGTGGAGCAGCGGAGAAACTAGTGACCTTATCCAGAATAAAACGTCGGGAGCTTACACAGTAACCGTTTCTGATGCAAACAACTGTAGCGTAGTTAAGGATTATTTTATTCCAAACGGAGACAAGCTCTTTGTTCAACTAGACTCTTTATTACCTCCTGATTGTGCTGCAAATAATGGCGCTGTGGCATTAAAAACCCTAGGCCCAAATTATACTGTTGTTTGGGGTGGAACTGATACTAGTTATGGTCTTCAAAATATTCCGGGTGGTTTTTATCCTGTAGAAGTTTATGATGGAGCCTGTACAGTTAGTTTGCCATTTGTTTTAAACAACCTAAAACCATTACAGCCCGAGCTTTGTAATGTAAGTATAGATACTTCATCTGCCCAAGCTGTCGTGGTTTGGCAAGGCAATGGAGAAAACCAAATGCTTTACCGTAGAGGTATTGAAGAAGGGGCTTATCAATTAGTATATTCAGACTCATCAAACAACCAAATTACCTATGTTGATAATGAATACATCAATTCATCTGTACCATTAACCTATAAAGTAATTACAGAAAACCAATGCGGTGATTTAAGCTATGATGATGACTATTTAAGCAGTATATTTTTATCTGCTATAAGAATTGATGTAGATAAAGTGCGCCTAAAATGGACAGAGGAGCGGCAAGACCCATCTTCTATAATTCAGTATAATGTTTACGGAAAGCAACAAGGGGGTACATTTAATTTAATTTCTACCGTTACACCACCTAAAACCTTTTATGAGCTTGACTCATTAGGTCAATACACTGCATTTTTGATTCATGCAGATGTAAATTATTGCGGCAACCAAAACATAATGTTCTCAAACGTAACCACTAGAATTTCGTTTGATCCTAATTTGTATAGAGAAGAAGTAGTTGAATCAGACAGGCTCTTGGTTTTCCCAAATCCTGCTGTAAACCTTACAAACTTACTTTTCGAAAAGCCACCTAAAGGCGAAGTGCTTGTAACCTTATTCGGAAGTTCAGGCCAAGTTATTTTAAGAACTAACTTTAAAGCCATTGCAGGTCAACAAAGGTTTGAGCTTCCATTAGAAAACCTTGCCTCCGGAAGCTACTCATTAAAAGTAGAGTATGAAAATACGGTAGAAAACCGAAAGCTCTTAATTAACTAGAATAACGTGTTGGTTTCAACACCAAAACCTTCATCTTTATGATGTGGGCCTTTAGTTGCCGCCGCAACAGCCAATTTATCGCAGCGTTCGTTTTCTTTGTTGTTTGCGTGTCCTTTTACCCATTCAAACTTTACAGTATGCTCCTTTAACAAAGGCAGTAACTGCATCCATAAATCGGGGTTTTTTTTGTCTTTAAAATCTTTTTTCTTCCAACCAAGCACCCATCCCTTTTCAACTGCATCTACAACATACTTTGAGTCTGAATAAACGGTAATATCATGTCCCTTTCCTTTTAAAGCTTTCAGCGCGTCAATTACAGCCAAAAGCTCCATTCTGTTGTTGGTGGTTTTTTCAAAACCTTTTGATAATTCTTTTCTGTGCCCGTCAGACATCAACACTGCACCGTAACCACCAGGTCCCGGATTGCCCTTTGATGCTCCATCGGTATAAATAGTAATTACTGCCATTAGAAGTTGAAATAATTTTGCGGGTCTAGTGCGTTGCCTTTATACCACAACTCAAAATGCAAATGTGGGCCGGTTGTGTTTTCTCCTGAGTTTCCAACAATGGCAATAGGATCTCCGGCTTTAACTTGATCTCCGGTTTTTTTCAAAAGGGTAGAGTTGTGTTTGTAAACAGAAATTAAATCGTTTTCGTGCTGTATTTGAATAATGTATCCATCTTCAGAGCTCCAAGTTGCAACTATTACAGTACCATCGTAAGCAGATTTTACCGCTTCATTAGCTTCACCGGCAATATCTACCCCATAATGCTTTATGGAGGGGTTAAATGATGATGTTAAAACACCTTTCATAGGAGGAAACAAAAACAAACTACCAATATTTGTAGTCCCACTTTCTCTTGCAAAGCCCGGCATTACATTGAATTTTTCTTCGTTTTCAACCAATTGCCTCAAGGCTGAGTCTTGTTTAGATTTTCTTAATGTAATTGTGTCATAATTAGCATCGCCTTCTTGGTTTTCTTCTATGTAGTTGTTGGTTGGTTCGCCAGATAATATCTTCCTGATGTTTTCCAAGTACTGTTTGTTTTGGTGTAGCTCAAACTCTAGTGAGTCTGCTTTAAAAGCAGCATAAGTAGCCATTTGCTTGGTAGCCAAGTCAGAGTACCCGGGAATAAACTCCCTAATAGGTGTAAAAGCAATAAGTGAAACTAAAGCTATTGAGAATAGAATTACTACTAACCCTACTAAGGTAAAAAGATTTAGGGGCGTTAATAACAGCGAAAAGCGCTCTTCAAACGTATCGTTGTTTATCACCACAAGCCTAAACTTGTTTTTAAGCTTCTTAATGACTTTTTTTTGCTTTTCTTGGTTTTTTG
>JAAZVO010000116.1 GCA_018623405.1 Crocinitomicaceae bacterium | reverse complement strand
TCATTCCATTTGAAGTAGGAATTTCAGCGTACTGTCTAAATTTTGATTTTAATCGAGCTCCTACAGCCCAACTCAAAATCATAAATCCAATTAATAATATCCAATACATTTTTTTTTATTTATCTAATTTGACGTTTGTATGCTAAAAAAATTTGTTCAAAATTATTTACAAATGATATGCCTTGTTTGATGTTAACATGATTTAAGGAAAATCTGTCAGTAACCGAATTTTTACGTTTACTCTTCTAGCAACTCATACCTCAATTCTTCTCCTTTTTTAATTGCAGGAATTCCATCTATAAGCCAACGAGGTGGGGGGGCATCTTTTAAGTAATAATCAAAAAACTGCATCATTCTTATTGTGAGATCTTCTTTGTTGGGCCATTTTCTGAGGTTATGTTCTTCGTTGTTGTAAGTTAATATCCATACAGGTTTATTTAACCTTCTAAGCGCCACGAAATACTCTATGCCTTGGTACCAAGGTACTGCACCATCATTATCATTATGCATCATTAATAGTGGTGTGTTTACCTGGTTTGCATAAAAAACCGGAGAGTTGTACATATAAAGCTCAGGAGCCTCCCAAAGGGTTTTACCAATTCGGCTTTGGGTATTTTCGTACTGAAACATTCTGCTGTAGCCACTACCCCATCTTATTGCTCCATAAGCAGAAGTCATATTACTTACCGGAGCACCTGCCATTGCGGCAGCAAATCGGTTTGTTTGGGTAACAACGTAAGCTGTTTGGTAACCTCCCCAACTTTGTCCTTGAAGTCCAATTTTTTCAGGGTTAACTGCATAATTTTTTATGAGAAAATCTGTGGCTGAGTTTATGGCCTCAAGAGCACTTTTTCCAGGATAGCCATCTTTATAAGTGATATCGGGAATTAAAATTATGTAGCCATTACTTACATAATGACTAGGGTTAATAATACTTGCGCTTAATCTAGGGGCAAAATACCTGTTTAATTGATCGGCATACTTTTCATAGTAATAAACAATAGCCGGATATTTTTTTGATGCATCATAATTTTCAGGTAAAAACACTAAGCCTTCAAGATCTTCACCATCATCTTTTTTAAATTTTACTAGGTTCGATGTTCCCCATAGATATTCTTTTTGATTTTGATTTAAATTGGATATTCTATGAATTTCTTTAAAGCCAAAATCGGTTGTGTAAAGGTCTGGAAAGGTATGAAAGTTTTGTTTCGAGAAAATTAGATTATTAGAAAACCTTGTAGTTCTTGCTAACCTTATGTTAAAGCCTTTTTCTTGGAATAATACCTCCGGGTTGCTTCCGCGAAGCACTTTAATAATTGCAGACTCCTTTGTAGTTTCGTTAAATCCGGTTAGAAATTGATAGTTGTTTAAGTTGAAGTAATCTTGTTCTGTATTTTGTTTTTCGAGGCTAAACCTAATGTTGTTTTTCCTCCCGTAGCCCTTGGTGAGTGAATAAAAATTTGTTGGCTCTTGTGTAGCAACTATCCATAAATCAAACTCATCTTTTAAAATAATATGATTGCTATTTTCAGACCAACCTTCAATGCCATATGGCCTAGGCGGGTTTGGCGTATCATGTTCTTCATTAAAAAATACCGAAGGAATCTGAGATGATATATCTACAGTTTTTTTGGATGCTACATCCATTAAAAACCAACTTTTGGTTTCATCTTTATAATATGTTAAGTATTTTCCATCAGGAGAAAAGTTATACGCAAACCGATGAGAATCAAGCAAAAGGGTAGCATTTCCGGTAGCTACATCAATAACATAAATATCTCGAGCCATTGGCCACTGCCAAGATACAGACCGTATATATTTAGAGTCGTTGGCGGCATACCCAAAATAAGATTCTCCTTTTTCAAAAACCCTTATGTTATCCAAAGTGGTATCAGCCAGTATTATATTTTTATTATTCAGAATATCGAAATAGGCCAAATAGGTTTTATTCCTATCTCTTTTTAATTGCTTTAACTGATGTGGCTGTAAACGCGTATCTGTCCAACTCCACAAATCAAATTTTGGTTTTTCAATATCTAACAAAGTGTCTTTTTTATCAGGCTTTGGCCTTTTCCCGTATCCCCAAAAAAGTCTATTTCCATATTCAGAAAAATATGGCTTTTGGTGCTCACTCAATCCAAATTTCGAATTTATTTCTGAAAGGGTATCTCCAATAATTAGCGATACGGTATCATCTCCTAACTTGTAATAAAATAGGTTGTATTGTTTGTTTTTGTTGGTATCTGTTGAATGAAGAAAAGCAAGTTGATTTCCCTGTTCATCCCAATTAAGGTGTTTTATTTTTCCTGAAGTTTTGAAAATCGTTTTTGTAGAATCACTTTGAAAATAAATCTGTACAGACAAACTATCTAAGGTATCTTGATTTGCTTGCACAATAGCTAAACTCCCATTACCACTTGATAAGCTGAATTGCTGAATATTTCTTAATTCTACAAATGAGGTATCATAACAATTGCCCACTATTAATGATTGCGGAGTTGGCTTGTGCTTCTTAATTGGTTTTTCAGGTTGGGCTTCTTTATTAAAAAAGAGCCACAAAGGTTTTTTAGATGGAGTTTTCTCTTCTACCTTAGGCTGAGGAAATGGTGAACTTTTTAAAAGGAATGCAAAAAGGTTTCCCGAATCTCTAGCAGTTTGAAATGAAACTATGTTTGGAAATTTAAATGTGGTATCGAATTCAAAAAAATAGATTCCGAGAGAATCATGGGGAGGTTTTGCCTTTGATGCTCCCTTAAGCTTGTTTTGTTTAGCTAGGTTAATACTGTCAATTAACGATTTATGTGGTGTTAACTTGAATAAAGCCACATTTTCGTTAGCATCGAACATAAAGCTTTTTGCGCGAGGAAATGTTTGAAAACTTCCCGTTTCAACAGAGCCTATTTGAAGGTATTTATGGTCTATTTGGCCTTTTACCTCATATCCAAAAAGCAAACCATTGTTAGAAAGACTTACCTTATTGAAGTTCTCCCACTTTTTTATTGCCTCTACATCTAGAGGCTTTTGCGCGGATGCACTAAAAACTAAGCAAGTTAGTATAAAGCTTTTGAATAGGTAAACCCACCACGTTAAAGTAAGAGCCGATAATTTTTTCCACACCAATAAACCCAATCCACTCTTGAATTCCGTAGGCGCCTGCTTTGTCAAAGGGTTTATAATTCTCAACATAATATTCAATTTCTTCTTTTGTAAATTCTTTAAAATAAACTTCTGTAATATCAAAAAAGGTGGTGGTTTTGGTTGTAGATTTTAAACAAACACCTGAAATAACTTCGTGTTTATCTCCTGAAAGCAATTGAAGCATTTCAACTGCATGTGCTTTATCTTCAGGTTTGTTTAGGGCAATATCATTATGCCAAACAATAGTATCAGCACAAATTACTATTTGGTTTTCCTGTAAATCTATGTTAAGGTGTTGGGCTTTTTGTTGGGCCAAGTAAACCGGAATTTCTTCTCTTTTTAAATGATTTGGAAAATCTTCAGAGGCATTATTCTCCACTATTCTAACAGGAGCTCCCAACTCTTGAATTAAAGCCCTTCTTCTTGGAGATTTAGAGGCGAGCAGCAACTCCTTATTAAAGAGCTGTTTCATGCAAATTGTAAGATTAAGTAATGTGCTAAAACAGCATAACCAACCCCAAAAACACTAGTTAATTTATTGATAAGGCTTGCCCTATGAAAACCTTGATTGTTTTTAGCTGTAATAGTACTTATTGCCGAAACAATTAACATAGGCACTATTAATACCAATACATATAAAAAGGTCCATTTATCCTTTAGAAATAATTGCTGAATTGTAAGTACTCCACCTATCATTGCTAAATACAAGAGGGAAACAATAACTTTCGTTGTTTTTAATCCCCAAACAATTGGAATGGTTTTGCAACCATAAGCTCTATCGCCTCCTCTATCTGCAGCATCTTTCAAAATTTCTCTTGCCATAGACATTAAGAATGCAAATGCAGAAAAGGCCAATACCCAATAAAATAAGGTTCTCCTAAAAGTTGCATAAGCAATTCTTGGATCTTCTTTTAATTCTACGGAAGAGCCTGCAATTTCTACTGTTACATTTTGCTTTGCTTGGGCATATTCTTCGGCAATTTTTAGAATTTTGGGTCCGTAGAAAAACTCTAGCGCAGGCAACTCAAATAACACTACCGATAACGGAATCAAGGCAACAGCTAATGAAATAAGTACGTTACCAATTATTAACTGCCGTTTAAATTCTGTGGAATAAAACCAAAGCGAAAAAATGAAGAAAATATGGATAAAACACAGCTGCCATAATCCAATTTTAAACGAAATGTAAAAGCCTAAAATTAAGCCTAATGCATGGATAGCCCAATGTAAAACAATAGCAACCCTTCGCTTTATGTACCTACCAACAATAATTCTTTCGGGTTTATTAATACGGTCAATTTTTAAATCAAAATAATCGTTGATTAAGTAACCACCTGCAGCAACTAAAACCACTGAAAGCACTAATAATCCAAAATCTAGGTTTGAAATTTGAAGTTCTAATTGGTGAATTTTTGCGAAAGGTTCCATAATTCCCCATCGCATCAAATACATTGTTAAAACAATAATGGCGAGATTTTTATACCTAAAGGCGGTAGCGAAAGCTTGGAGCAGATTCATTATTACCAAGTAAAGTTTTCGAAGCTTGGAGCCTCCTCTGGTTTAAACCATTTTTTCTGTACACGCATGGTTTTTTCTATAATATCTCTAACACAACCATTACCACCTTTTATGGGAGAAATGTAGTTGCACAATGCTTTAATTTCTGATGCGGCATCATTAGGTGCAGCGGCAAAACCTACCTTTTGCATTACTTCATAATCCGGAATATCATCGCCCATATACAAACATGTTTCCGGCTTTAAATCGTAAGCTAAGCAATGTTCTTCAAAGGTTTCTAATTTGTTGGAAGCTCCAAGGTAAACATGCTGAATACCCAACCCTTCTAATCTCCTCTTAACTTCTTGCGATCTACCTCCGGTAATTATTGCAACATGGTAACCCATTTTAATGGCAAGCTGTAACACGTATCCATCTTTTACATTCATTACCCTAACTTGCTCTCCACCGGGCATAAGTGTTACTGAGCCATCTGTAAGCACGCCATCAACATCAAAAAAGAAGGCATTTATTCTATTTAATATCTGAAGATAATTTTCAGGCATTTTCTTTTGTTTGTTTTGTAGGAGATGGCTGAAAAGGTAACTTCTCCGACCTTCCTTTTTTAAATACTTTTCGAGGTGAAAACTTGCCTTTCCTCATTTCTTTTTGAACATCTTCGGGTAAAGCATGAATTTCTTTACACTCGCTAGAGCAACAATTATTATACTCCGTTTTACATTCATCACATTGAATGAATAATAAATTACAAGCTACATTTTTACAGTTGGTATGCGTATCACAAAGTTTACCACATTGGTGACAATGAGCAATAACATCATCTGTAATTCGCTCGCCTAAACGTTCATCAAATACAAAGTTTTTACCTTTAAAAAGGTTGTCTAGTTTATTGGTATTTACCTGCCTAGTGTAATTAATAATTCCACCATTTAACTGATATACATTCTCGAAACCTTTGTGCTTAAAATAAGCACTTGCTTTTTCGCACCGTATTCCACCGGTGCAATACATCAATAACTTTTTGTCTTTATTTTTTTGAAGCGTTTCTTCTACAAAGTCTAACTCTTCTCTAAAGGTATCAACATCAGGACACCAAGCGCCTTCAAAATGCCCCACTTCACTTTCGTAGTGGTTTCGCATATCTACGATAATGGTGTTTTCATCTTTAGCCAATTTGTTAAATTCATCTGCCTCAACATGTTTTCCTTTGTTGGTAACATCAAAGGTTGAATCATCTAACCCATCGGCAACAATTTTGGCCCTTACTTTTATTTTTAGTTTAAGAAAAGATAAGTCGTTTTGTTGAATAGCAACATTTAATCTGCACCCTTTCAAAAAGGTTATTTCGTCTAATTTTTGACGCAATTCATACATGTTGTCTTCTGGGCAATTTATTTGTGCGTTTACACCTTCTGTAGCCACATAAATTCTACCCAAAACTTTAAGCTCAGAAAGCATTTGGTAAAGATGATCTCTAAAAACGTGAGGATTACCAATTTTAGTATATTGGTAAAATGAAATAGTGACTCTGTGGTAAGGCTCTGCCTCCAACATTTTCAACAAAGTGGCTTTGTCATATTTGTTATACAATGCAGGCATAATCTGTGGTTTTAATTCGATTCAAAAATGATTGTTTTTTGGTTAGGATAAGCATTATCTTCTTGGTTTATATCTGCCAACCTTCCTGAAGGGTCAATAATAATCTGCTTAATTTGATCAATATCATGGTTTACCGAAAAAGCATATTCGGGGTAAACCCAAGGCCAATCTTCTTGTACCTTGTAAGAAATGGTTCCTTCCTTTGCTTTTGCTCCTCTCATTATGCGCATGGGGATGGTATAAAACAATAGGTCACCTGAGTTTAGCTCTACCATAATATCGATGGGCATAGGAATAGCTCCAATTCTTTCTAAGGTAATTTTAGTGATTCCCGCATCGCAATTTACAGACTTAATGCCATAATCAATATGGTTGGTAGTACCTACAAAATGATCGAAATACCAATCTAACTCCATGTTTGAAGCTTTCTCCATTACTCTTTTAAAATCCTCAGGTTTAGGATGTTTAAACTTCCATAAATCGTAATAATTTTTCATCCCCTTAAAAAACACCTCATCACCAACTACATAACTTAATTGATGTAATAAAACCTGCCCTTTTGAGTAAGAGTTTACCCCGTAAGCAAAATTGGTTTTGTAATGGTCTGCAGGAGTTGTTAGGGCTTCTTCTTTACCAGATTTTACTAATCTATAATATCCTCTATACGCATTGAGATGTGGATTTGCCTTTTTACCTCCATATAATATATTCAACACGTAATCTTGGGCATAATTGGTAAAACCTTCATCCATCCAAGGGTATTTGGCCTCATTGGTTGCTAAGGCATGTTGATACCATGAATGTATTGCCTCATGTACAGTTACACTCACTAAGGCTCTTAAAGAAATTCGACCTACAACCAAGGTTGCCATTGGGTATTCCATTCCGCCATCGCCTCCTTGAATTACAGAGTATTTTTTATAGGGATACTCCCCAAAAGTTTCATCCATTAGTTCAAAACATTTTACGGCGTACTCAGGTAATTTTTCCCAATTTTCTTTACAGGTATCTGTTTGGTAGAAAAAGTGAATCTCTACTCCATTATTTGTAGTTGCAATAGTATGGGTGTAATCTGGGTCTGCTGCCCAAGCAAAATCATGTACATTTTCTGCTTTAAAATGCCAAGTTAACTTATTGGAATTTGGCCGTGTAACCTTGCTATTTTCTATGTATCCATGCCCAATCTCTTCTTTGTTTTGCAAGTACCCCGTTGCCGCAACGGTATAAGAGGAGTCTATGTTGATTTTTACATCAAAATCGCCAAATACACCATGAAACTCTCTACCAATGTACGGGTTAGAGTGCCACCCATCTTCATCATATTCACATAACTTAGGGTACCATTGAGTCATAGAGTATCGAATTTCTTCTTTATTGTCTCTACCGGAGCGTCTAATTTGTAGAGGCACTTGGCTTTCAAACTCCATCCTAAAAGTTGTTTTTTTACCCGGCAAAATGGGCTTAGCTAGCTTTACTTCTAAAATGGTTCCTGAAGTTTCGAAAGTTAATGCCTCACCTTTTTGAGAAAGCGACTTTACATTGGTGTGACCAATTTGCTCGGGAGTTAAGGCTGCGATTCTGCTACCTACCCTGGGGTCTGGATCTTCAATGGTTCTTGAGCGAACATCCATCATACTACCCGGCTGAAAAGCATTAAAATATAAATGAAAAAACACCTGTGTTAAGGTGTCGGG
>JAAZVO010000115.1 GCA_018623405.1 Crocinitomicaceae bacterium | reverse complement strand
TTATTCCGTATTAATCGATTAGAAAACCAATCAATATGCTGTTTTTCGACTAAAAAACGGGACTAACGATGGGTACGTTTTTTCTACACAATTACTTAATTCTGAAAAAGAAACCCAAAAAACATCTGTAATTCCTTCTTCCGATTGGGGAGATAATAATCCATTACCTTCATAATTAAACGAATACCAATAGGTTGGCTTAAAAGCCCAACTACCTGACTTTAAAGGATAAACATGAAAGGTTTGGTCTATTAATTTTTGAGGTTTTGTTAAGGTAATTCCGCATTCTTCTTCCACCTCTCTTTGGGCTGCCTTGGCAATATTTTCTTTTGGTTCAACTTTTCCTTTGGGCAAGTCGATTTTTCCATTTCGTTTAATCACCAATAATTCTCCTTTTAAGTTTTTTACTAAACCTCCTGCAGCCTTAATTACTTTAAAAAAGGAGGTGAAATTTACTAATGCAACTTTAGGGTTTGGTGAAACAAAATTAAAAACGTCTCTATTTTGGTTATTCAAAAATTGGGTGACCGTTTCCTTATCTATCTTTTCGAGTTTTTGTATTGTACTTGCCTCTTTTGAACTCGAAAAAATCAAAACAGACTCGTTGTTGAAAACTTTATACTTTTGAGCCTCGATTTTAATAAGATCCTCCATGTTTAAACCTATTGATTCGGCCCTTCAAGTAACCGATTTTCTGTTGCAAATAAAGGCAATAAAACTGCAGCCAAACCAGCCATTTACTTGGGCTTCGGGAATAAAAGCCCCAATTTATTGTGATAACAGAAAAATACTATCCTATCCTAAAATAAGAACTTACATTAGGCAAGAAATTACAAAGACCTTATCAGATAATTTTGGGAAGCCCGATGTTATTGCCGGCGTAGCAACGGGAGGTATTCCTTTGGGAATTTTAGTAGCTCAAGAATTTGGACTACCTTTTATATATATCAGGCCTGCTTCAAAAAGTCATGGATTAGAAAATAAAATTGAAGGGGTATTGGAAGAGGGACAATCTGTAATAGTTATTGAAGATCTTGTTTCTACCGGAGGAAGTAGCTTGAAAGCTGTTAATGCTATTAGAGATGCAGGCTGTACTGTTAAGGGTATGATTGCCATTTTTACCTACGGATTAGCTGAATCTGTTGAGAATTTCAAAGAAGCAAAATGCCAGTTAATTACTTTAACGGATTATGAAACTTTAATTCAAAAAGCAGCAGACACCTCTTACATTTCAGCCTCAGACATAAAATCTTTAAAAGATTGGAGAAAAGATCCTAAAAATTGGAATCCATCATAACCTATGAAAATAGAAAGCACACACGCACAACTCAATAAACCTGCTTCAGCTACGCAAGCATTTCTTTCAAATTTCGAAAACTTCGAACAACTTTTACCAAAAGAAAGGGTAACTGTTAACGAAAGTTCTGCAGACCATATAGTATTTGAAGTTCAAGGTATGGCTACCATTAGCATGAAAGTTAATGAAAGAAAAGACAACCAAATTGCTGTAATTTCTGAAGGAAAAAATCCCTTCGATTTTAAAATGGACATATTTATTAAAGAGGAAGAAGAAGGAAAGTCTTCTGCCTACTTAATATTTGATGCTGATGTTAACCCATTTATGAAAATGATGGTAGAAAAGCCTTTAACCAATTTTTTCAATGCTTTGGCAGATAGGCTTCAAACTCTAGATTTTTAAAGAAACTTTACTTCTTTCATATTTAAGGAAATTATTTCCTCACTTGATATCTTCATTTGTAACTGACCAAAATTATTGACTCCGATAATTTTCCCGTTGGTTCTCTTACCTTTTATGATATACCCTCGCCACTCATCTAAACAATATAGATTCTCTAAGTACAATCTATCAAATTGAGAAGGGTTATTTACTAATAATTGAAAGTTCAATTGTAATATGTTCAACAAATTCTCAAAAACAGACCAAATTTCATGTTTTTTTCCTGTTTCTAATAAAATAGATGTAGCTTGCCTTTCATAGGTATTAAAGTTTTTTTGATTTACATTGAGTCCAATCCCAATAATGGAGTTTTGTAGATTACTTCCGAATAAAATGTTATTGATTAAAATCCCACATATTTTCCGACCATTTACCAAAATATCATTTGGCCATTTTATTTTCACGTTTTCTACTTTTAACTGCTTTAATAACTCAACAATAGCAACAGCAACCAATTTGTTTAGCAAAAAAACTTCTGAGGCTTGTAAAGCTAAATTGGTTTTTAATAAAGAAAAAGTAAGATTCATCTCCTTTTCAGATTCCCACTCATTGGTTCCCTGCCCCTTCCCTTTTTCTTGATATTTTGCAATAAATGCAACATCATTTGCAGGCTTTATTAAATCTAAAATTGCTTTTAAAGCTTGGTTTGTAGAGTCAATTGTAGAGCTATAAAAAATATTTGTTTTAGCAATCAAAATATCTAAATAATTTATCCGTCTTCCTTTTAAACCTTCTGCAAATCAAGTGGTTTAAAATTACATAGTTTTGCAAACTATTTTACGCAAGCAATGTCAGCAAAAAAAAGTAACACATCCAAAAAACTTGTTGAGGCTATTATTGGTTCTATACAAGAGAAAAAAGGTGAAAACATCACCAAAATTGACCTTAGAAAATTACATAATGCTGACACTGATTACTTTATTATTTGTGAAGGTAATAGCGATACCCAAGTTGGCGCCATTGCCGACGAGGTAGAAAGAGGAGTAAGGAAAAAAATTAAAGAAAAACCGTGGCACATTGAAGGAAAAGAAAATTTAGAGTGGGTGTTAATCGACTACTTTAACGTGGTGGTTCACATCTTCAAAAAACAAACAAGAGCCTTTTATGGCTTAGAAGATCTTTGGGCCGACGGAATAATTGAAAATATTGAGTAAAAAAACATGAGCGACAAAAAACAAGGAAATAATTCTCAATTCGATAGAATGAAAAATAGAATGGCCCCAAAAAGCAACAAACCAAAAAGGCCTTTTAACTTCTATTGGATTTATGCCATCATTGCCGTTATTCTTATTTCTATGAACTTGTTTCCATGGGGTAATGCCATGGTAAACATCAACTTAATGGAGTTTGAAGACTTCGTAAAAGATAGAGAAATAAGAAAGGTTATTGTTTATAATGAAGAAGTAGCAGAGGTATTTTTAACAGCAGAAGCACTTAAAAACCCACCTCACGATAAAAAGGTAAAAGCGCCTGCTTTTGGCAACGGAGGCACCAACCCTGGGCCTCATTACAGGTTAAATATTGGCCCTTCTGAAGAATTTGCCAAAACTTTAAAAGAGTGGCATAAAGAATATGAGTTTACTTATGAATACCGGACCAGAAAAGATTGGGGAGCAGACATTCTAGGATGGGTGCTTCCTATTGCCATAATGATTGGACTTTGGATATTCTTAATGCGCAGAATGGGCGGTGGAGCCGGACCCGGAGGGCAAATCTTTAACATCGGAAAATCTAAAGCTCAACTATTTGATCAAAACAACTCTGTTAAAGTAACTTTTGATGACGTAGCAGGCCTAGATGAAGCCAAAGAAGAGGTTCTTGAAATAGTTGATTTTTTAAAAAATCCTAAAAAATATACAGAGCTTGGGGCAAAAATTCCAAAGGGAGCATTATTGGTGGGTAACCCTGGAACAGGTAAAACCCTCTTGGCAAAAGCTGTAGCAGGTGAGGCGCAAGTGCCATTTTTCTCATTATCAGGATCTG
Organism: Crocinitomicaceae bacterium; assembly: GCA_018623405.1. GTDB lineage: Bacteria > Bacteroidota > Bacteroidia > Flavobacteriales_G > Salibacteraceae > JAAZVO01. The sequence continues at coordinate 4,301 of JAAZVO010000115.1, read as the reverse complement.
ATTTTGTGGAAATGTTTGTAGGTGTAGGTGCATCTAGAGTACGCGACTTATTTAAACAAGCAAAAGAAAAGGCTCCCTCTATTGTTTTTATTGATGAAATTGATGCTATTGGTAGAGCAAGAGGTAAAAGTATATCACAAGGTGCTAATGATGAAAGAGAAAACACCCTTAACCAATTGCTTACAGAAATGGATGGCTTTGGCACCAATAGCGGTGTTATCATTTTAGCAGCTACTAACCGAGCCGACATTTTAGATAAAGCTTTATTAAGACCCGGACGTTTCGACAGACAGATTTATGTTGATATGCCCGACGTTAAAGGCAGAGAGGCTATTTTAAAAGTTCACCTTAAACCTTTGAAGTTAGCTGATGATATTGATATTCAATTTCTTGCAAAGCAAACACCGGGATTTTCGGGTGCAGACATTGCCAATATTTGTAACGAAGCTGCCTTAATTGCTGCCCGTAAAAAGAAAAAGAAGGTAGAAAAGCAAGACTTTCTTGATGCAGTAGATAGAATTATTGCAGGACTTGAAAAGAAAAGCAAAATCATTACACCCGATGAAAAAAAGAGAATTGCTTTTCATGAAGCAGGCCACGCCACAGTAAGTTGGCTTTTAGAGCATGCTCACCCATTGGTTAAGGTTACCATTGTACCTCGAGGTCAATCTTTAGGTGCTGCATGGTATTTACCAGAAGAAAGACAATTAACAACTCGTGATCAAATTATGGACGAGGTTAAAGCTGCTTTAGGCGGAAGAGCAGCAGAAGAAATTATTTTTAATGAAATCTCAACCGGTGCGCTTTCAGATTTAGAAAAAGTAACCAAGCAGGTTTATGGAATGATAAAAATATTTGGCTTAAATGAAAAGCTTGGAAATATTTCATTCTACGACTCATCAGGTCAGGCTGATTATGGATTTAAAAACCCTTACAGTGAAAAAACTGCTCAGCTTATTGATGATGAAGCTCACAGAATAATTGAGCAAGCTTATGTTGAAACCAAAGTTTTGTTAACTGAAAACCAAGAAAAGTTATCTGAATTAGCAAATATGCTGCTTGACAGGGAGGTTATCTTTAGAGATGACCTAGAAAAGATTTTTGGCAAAAGAACTTTTGCTAGAGATATTGCCCGAGAAGAAGAAGAAAAAAAAGCATTAGAAGAAGCTAACGCTAAAGCTGCAGAAGCTAAAAAAGAGCAAGAGTCAGCAGAAGCTAAAAAAGTTGAAGAGGCTAAGGCTAATGAAGCAAAAACAAATACAGAAACAGCTGAAACTAAAAACGGAGAAAAAGTAACGGAACATAAAATCTCAACCGCAAATCCCGATAAAATAGAAGAAGCAGATAAAACTGAAAAAAGCTAAACTCTTTTCACTTGAGCGATTGGAAAAAGATTTATCAATCTACCTCTATCCAAAATATCATGATAATTAAAGGTATGTTGGAAGAGGAAGAAATAGATTGCAGAATACTTAATAAACAAGACTCAATGTATGTACAATTTAATAGCTTTACGCCAATTGAATTGTATGTTAAGTCTGATGATGTTGTAAAAGCCATTAGACTAATTGAAAGCAAAAACATTGAAGAACCTTAAACCACGTTTACTTTCTGCTACCATTTTCGGAGCTGTTGTAATTAGCTCTATTTACTTTTCGCCAATCTCATTTGCCTTAGTTTTCGGCTGCTTTTTAGTAATTGGAATTAGAGAGTTTCATCAACTTTTTGGAATAAAACGGTTTCAATTAAACTCCCTGTTGGCAATTGTTTTGGGTTTAAGCTTTTTTATTTTAAGTTACTTAACGGCAACCCAAGAAATTGGTGAATCATTTTTACTTATTACCCCAATTTTATCAACTACACTTTTTTTGCCTTGGTTATTTCATAAAACTAAGGGCGAGTCTATTTCTCCCTTAATTACTATCACCTCAATTTATTATGTAGCCATCCCCTTTAGCTTGCTTTTTTTTATTGGTTTTGATGAGTTTGGTACTTACAAACCTTTAAACATTTTGTTTTTGTTGTTTTTGGTTTGGGCAAACGACTCATTTGCTTATTTCACGGGCAGTTTAATAGGTAAAAACAAGCTATACCCTAGTGTTTCGCCCGGAAAAACATGGGAAGGTTTTTTTGGCGGATTTTTAGCAGCTTTAATAATGGGGTATGTTTTGGGAGTTTACCTAAATGACCCAATAAAATGGTTGGTTTTTGCGGCTATCATGAGCGTTTTCGGAACTTTAGGCGATTTGGTAGAGTCTAAAATGAAACGAATGAACAATGTAAAAGACTCAGGAAACCTAATGCCGGGGCATGGTGGTGTTTTAGACCGTTTTGATGCTTTGATATTTGCCCTTCCATTTGTTTTTGTAGTCGATTTACTTTTTTAATTTTTACCTAAAGGTTTATATCTTATTGAGGTAATTAATGAAACCAACGTGCAAAATACCATTTTTGTAAAAAATTAATCTCCCATGACCATCCATAAAGAAGGGTATAGAATTATAGCGGTAACTTTTATAGGCTTACTAATTTTCAACTTAGCATTAAGGCCTTTTATTATGAAGTTTCCTGAGGCTCAAATAACTGTTGGGTTAATTAGCTTGTTTCTATTTTTATTGGTACTTCAATTTTTTAGAAGTCCAAAAAGAGAACTAAAAACCGATGAAAACTTGGTTTATTGCCCTGCTGATGGTAAAGTAGTTGTTATTGAAGAGGTAGAAGAAACCGAATACTTTAAGGACAAAAGAATCCAAGTATCAATTTTCATGTCGCCCTTAAATGTGCATGTAAATTGGGCTCCCATTGCAGGCTTAGTAAAGTACATGAAGTACCATGCAGGCAAATACTTGGTAGCGTGGCACCCAAAATCATCTACCGAAAACGAACGCACTACCCTAGTTTTGGAAAATGAAAAAGCAGCTGTATTAATTCGGCAAATTGCCGGTGCCGTTGCACGTAGAATTATTTACTACCCTGAAGAAGGCGAAAACTTTAAACAAGGCGAAGAAATTGGCTTTATAAAATTTGGTTCTCGTGTTGATGTTTTCCTTCCCATAGGAACTGAAATCATGGTAAAAATTGACGATAAAGTTTCGGGTAAGTTAACCCCCCTCGCAAAATTTAGCTAAAAGCTATTTTACAAGGTTTTCCATCGCTTCTTCAATATCACCCGGAGTACTCATTATTTTTGTAAAAGTACCCATTGTTAGGTCAGGGAAAGAGAGTGCAATTCTAAACTTGCCATGTAGCATATAAACCTCTTTGCCATCCACTAAAAGCTCGTAAGGTAAAAAGCAAGTGTGCTTATTTTCAGAGATATCTATTATTGGTAAAAACTGATTTTCACCTGTTTCGCCATCAAGTTCTACGCCATATAAAACCAATTCGGAGTTTGGCAATTGGTACTTATAAACTCTTTTTTGAAAAGCATTAGCGTTTAAATTTTTATCAATTGTTGAAATTGCCGCTTGATGATTATCAAAGGTTTTTATTTCAACCACATCATCAAAATATGGCATTCCAAACATGTATTGGTAATCTTTAAGATCATCTAACTCCACTCCCTCCTTACTTCCAAATGGGGCTGCTGTGGAACCTACTTTGGAAAATACAGAATTTAATTGTGTAGCTAATTGATTAAATTCTGAGGCAACTTCATCAAAGTCATCTTGAAAGTAAGCTGCTCCCCAATATTTGGGACTTGTTGCCGAAATAAATACCCCATTATCTTGTTGGGTAATTGCAATTCGTTGTGTTAAGCCAAAACCTCTAAGTCCTTTTTTACTTGAAACTGCTTTTTCCAGATTTGGATTTGTGTAAACAAAAACCCATCTTTTGGAATCATCTGCAGGTTGATACTCACCCACAACTTTTAAATTGGTTTGATTAACCGCGTTTAAAACTTTCGTTTTTGCTTGCTTTAAGCTTGAAAATTCAGATACACCTCCTAAATATGGCTTAAGCCCCTGACCCACTGCTATTTGCATCACAAAAACAACAATAGCAAAAAGAAAAATTCGTTTCATAAAATTAAATTTGAGTCAAATGTAGATGGAGAAAATTCCATAAAATATGATATGAGTCAGCATATTTGATGCATTTTCGCAACTTTTACACCCCTAATAAAGCTTGAGGAGATGGAATTAAACAATACTTGGAGAAAAACCGCTGCCACCATTTATGAGAAACCTCGCGACTCAAAAATGCTTGGCCAAGTAGAAGTAGATATTACCGATGTAGAAAAATTTATTGCTTACAAAAGAAAGCAAGGAGTTAGAATTACCATTACACATTATTTAGCC
>JAAZVO010000114.1 GCA_018623405.1 Crocinitomicaceae bacterium | reverse complement strand
TCATTTCGAGTTGGGCCATTGAGTATTTTACATAGTTTACCACAAATGGACTTGGCTCAGATATTAGTTTTTCGTTTAATTTTTCTTTAAATGTTTGAATTATTGAATTTGCTCGTTTTTGTACTATGGCTGCAGCATTTGTTTGGATAAATTGATCGAATTGCAGGTTGTACTCTTCAATTTTATTGTTGATGGATAACGCTCCATCTTTTTCAATTTCTAGCCCAACAATTTTTTCTTTTGAAAGTATGGGAGCTACAGGTCCGTTATAAGGTCTAATGGTGATGTTGTATTCAGCAGTAGGTTCTAGATAAAGTTCTCCTACTTTATCTCCAATAATTATTCTATACTTAAAAATTTCTTCTGTAGGTATTTGAAAATCAAACTTCCCGTTGGCATCAATTATTTGTTCATCAATTTTTTTGGAAGTGTACAGAAAATATTCTTGGTATTGCTCTAATACCACTTTTTGGTTTATTGCCCACTCGGCAGTACCTGTTAAGTTAAACCCGAACGATAAAAAAGGAGAAAGAAAAAATAGTACTAACCACCTCATAAAATAGGATATCCTTCAGGTAAAAACTGCTTTACATCTCCTCCATTTACGTATATATCTCTAACAACAGTAGAGCTAAGAGCCGATAAATTTGGATGACTTAAAAAGAAAATAGTTTCAAGTTGGGGCACTAATGCATTATTCATTTGGGCTATGGTTCTTTCATATTCAAAATCTGCAGCAGTACGCAGCCCTCGTACTATGTAGTTAGCTTCAATGCTTTTACAAAAATTTACTGTAAGGCCCTCGTAGGCTTGTACTTTAACCTTAGGTTGTTTTTGGTAAAGAACTTCTAATGCCTTAATTCGGTTTTCTAGAGGAAAGAGGTATTTTTTCTTTGAGTTATTGCCAATCCCAATAATTATTTCATCAAATATGGGAATAGCTCTTTCAATAATTGAATGATGACCATTGGTAAAAGGGTCAAACGAACCGGGAAAAACTGCTTTTTTCATTTACGAAGCTTTAAAAAAGGAGAAAACTACATTTCCAAATTTTCTCATCTCCACAAAATTAATGGCTTGAGATAAATCTGTTCTTTTGGAATGTTCTACAATAAGTAAGCCACCTGGCTTTAGCAAACCTTCTGCCTTGTAAACCAACTCGGGTATTTGAGGAATTTCTTTTAAATCGTATGGGGGATCGGCAAAAATTAAATCATAACTACCTTCATGATTATTTAAGAAATAAAACACGTTTCGCTTGTAGATGGTCCATTTAAATTGAAAAGACTTTGCCACCTTTCGTAAGTGATTTACACAATTCGGGTGATTATCTATACTTACGGAAGAAACTGCTCCTCGCGAAAAAAACTCAAGGCTTATTAAGCCCGTTCCGGAAAACATATCTAGTATGTTTAATCCTTCAAAGTTAATTCTGTTATTGAGGATATTAAACAATCCCTCACGCGCAAAATCTGTAGTTGGCCTTGCCGGAAGGTTTTTGGGAATATCTATTCGCCTACCTTTAAGTTCTCCTCCTATTACGCGCACAAAAAACTATTTAAAACCACAAAATAATTAGAAAGGTGGTGAGGAGTAATCTGCTTTGATGAGGTTAGAAAAGGACTTTCTTCAAACACTTTCCAATTTCCAAAATAGGCATTAATCAACTTGGTAAGTTTTTCATTTTGAGAATTTTGCCCCATTATCAAAACCTCAACATTTGTTGTGTTAAACCCTAATTGATCGCAAGCTAAAAGGGCGTAATACAAAACATCTTCCTCTCCTTCAAAGTAATAGCTGTTAGAAAGCTTAAGTTTTTTTCCATCTGCGATTATCAAATCAAAAAATGAGCCTTCAATATTTACCAAAACCAATTGTTTGGATTCCATATTTTGAAGCATTGCCATAACTTCCAACAAAATATCTATGTGATGAAAAGCCCTGCCTTTAGCAAAAAAATTGGTCACAGTTTTTTTCAGTTCCTCATTAAGTTGATATGAGTTTTGAACTTCAAAAGTTTTGTTTTGGTGATATGCATTGGTAAGTTTTTCATCAAAAAAACTACTCTGTTTTAAATACTCATTGTGCTTTTCGGGAAGGTAAAATGCACTTGGAATAAGTGAGAAATTTCGGTTGCGTTCAGTATAAATTACTTGTGCAAAATCGTTTTTAAAAAGTGGTTCTTCACTTAAAAAAGTTTTAAGTACAATGGGAGTAATATGTTCTTCTTTAAACCTATAGCTTCCTATGCCTTCATACCTAGCTTTTGATTTGTTGATTAATGCAAAATGAAGTGTGTTTTCGGATATTTGAAAACACAACAAACACACAGAAGCTAGTTCTTGCGAAAAGTTGGGTGGAACAATTTGAAAACTTTGTTGAGGAACCTCCCTTACTACAGAAAGTTTATTCTCCCCAGTTTCCACTTGTGGTAGGGTCTGTCATAGAGCCAACAGTAAGGTCTTTCTCTAATTTTATTAGCCTTTTGTTTAATCCTAAAAGAACATCTTCTCTAGGTGCTGTTATTTTAAAAACATTCACCATAAGGCTGTTACGTTCAATTTGCCCGGCTTCGAAAGTAAATTCTTTACCATTACTGAATGGAATTGTAGCTAATTCATCAAGGTCTAGCTTGTATTTGTTGTCTCTTTCTTTTAAGTAAGAATCGTTAAACACACTTTTTGCTGCGGGTTCGTAAATGGTATCTCTAGAAATAATTCCCATTTCTAGGGCTTCTTCTTCTGATAAGGTATCGGGCACAAAACCAATGGCTTTTACCACTTGAACTGAATCGTATTTAATAAAATCTAAAAGTGTTTTTGCGTCTGAGGCATAAACATTTTTTTGCGATTTAAAAGTAAGCTGAACTTGTCTTAAGTCTTTTAGCTTTTGAATTGTTTGATCGAATCTTTTTCTCTTGGCATCTCTAAAATCGATAGGATCTTTGATTGATTTAAAATCTAAAGAAGCTAAACCAACCCAAATTATTACCAATACACCTGCAATAGCATATTTTAAATTTCCATGAAATATGTTAAGTGCACCAAGGGTACCTGCAATACCTCCAATTAAAATGGCGCCGGCAGCCATGTTAAACCAAGCGTTTTGATCGCCTACCAAACCAAAGATTAAAAAACCTAATCCTGCAACAGCAAGAAATATTGAAGCGGAAAGCTTAGAAAATGAAAATTCCATGAAGTGTTTGTTTAATTTTCAGACAAATGCAAATCTAAAATTTTTTCTACATGCGTTTGGCTTAGGTTATTAAAAATACATTAAGGCTTGGCTAACTTTGCGGAAGAATGAATTTAAGGCACTTTTTTCCTCCTCCCTTCTCTCCTACTACAGATCAAGAAAAAGCCATTGCTACAATTGACAGCTTTTTAAAATCTACCGAGCAGGTAATGATTTTGAGAGGCTATGCCGGAACAGGAAAAACAACCTTAGTTTCAGGAATTACCCAATTTTTAGATCGAGTAAAGCGACCTTATTTTTTGTTAGCACCAACAGGAAAGGCGGCAAAAGTTATCTCAAAATACAGCGGTAAACCTGCCTTTACCATCCACAAAAAAATTTACAGGCAACAAACTATTCCCGGAACGTATAGATTTATTTTAGGTAACAACACTGCGAAAGGGGCAGTTTTTATTGTTGATGAAGCCTCGATGATTGGCATGCATAGCGATTTGGGAAGCAACGGATTATTGTACGACCTTTTTGAATACCTCTACAATGGAGATGGTTGCCAATTGATTTTAGTTGGAGATGATGCTCAGCTCCCTCCTGTAGGAGAAAATCAATCTCCTGCCTTGAATGCAAAAACCATTAAAGCAGAAATTGCTGATTATTGTGGACTAGCTACATTAACTGAGGTGGTTAGGCAGGCATTAGACTCAGGTATTTTATTTAATGCCACAAAAATTAGGAGGTTAATTGAGGAAGTAGAAATAACTTATCCTAAATTTCAACTACAAGGGTTTTCTGATATTGAACTTGTTAATAGCACCGAACTACAAGAAAAAATTGAAGAAGCATTTTACCATTTTGGCGAGGAGAATACCGTAATCTTAGCCCGCTCAAACAAAACAGCCTACTTGTACAATCAACAAATTAGAAACCGCATATTTTTTTACGATTCAGAAATTACGGGTGGTGAAAAGTTAATGGTGGTTAAAAACAATTATTTCTACACAAAAGATTATGAAAAGCTTGGTTTTTTAGCCAATGGAGATACCATTGAAATAAAAAGAATATTGGGCGAAGATGAGTTGTACGGCTATAGGTTTATGGATGTTGTGGCAAGGCTAAAAGATTACGCGGCAGACCCGGAAATAGAAATGAAAATAATTTTGGAAAGTCTAACTGCAGAAGGGCCATCGCTTTCAAAAGCAGAAATGGATAAGTTAATTATTGCTATTGCAGAAGACTATCCTGAAGAAACTAATCGTAGAAAAAAGTGGGCATTGATTAAAGAAAACCCATTTTTTAATGCTGTTCAAGTGAAATATGCTTATGCCATTACGGGGCACAAAGCCCAAGGCGGACAATGGGATTGCGTATTTATAGACCAAAGCTATTTTACTGAAAACATGTTAGATTTAGATTATTTAAGGTGGCTATATACCTGTTTTACCAGAGCCAAACAAAAACTATACTTGGTAAATTTTAAACCGCAATTTTTCGAAAATTAAAAGAAAAAGCGAGATTTGCTTTTTAACACCCATAAAATTGATTTTAAAGTTAATAGCAAAAGTTATCTACACCATGGGCGGTTGGAAGGTAAATGGAGAAATACCTAAAGAGGTTAAAAAATGTGTAGCCATTGGTTTTCCGCATACCTCAAATTGGGATTTTATTTGGACCGTTTGTACCCTACATATTTTACAATACCCCTCAAAGTATTTAATAAAAGATGCTTACTTCAAAAATCCAATTTCTGCCTGGTTTTTTAGACTTACAGGAGGCATACCTGTTGATAGAAGCAAAAGAAACAACCTTACCGGAGAGCTCAAAAAAATGGTAGAAGGTCCGGAACCCATTTACTTACTTTTCTCGCCTGAAGGAACCAGAAAAAAAGTAACAAAATGGAAAAGTGGTTTTTACCATATAGCAATGGATTGTGGTTTACCTATTGCACTTGGATATTTAGATTATAAAAAGAAACAGGCCGGTTTTTTAGGAATGTTTGAACCTACAGGAAATAAAGAGGCCGACTTTGAAGCCATGATAAAAATGTACGATGGAATTGTGCCGGGAAATCCTGAAAATTATAGTGCTATGGTGAATGGGTGATTTAATCCAACAACCGCATCTTCATCCAAACATCGTTTTTAGGCCAATCGCCATCATCAGTTTCTACTTTTGCAATTTTATCAACTACGTCCATCCCCTCAATTACCTCCCCAATAACTGTATGCTCCATATCTAAACTTGGGGCACCTCCATATTTCATGTAATGGTCAGCCATTTCATCAGTAATGGTTTTTCCTTCATGATGCCTCATGTAAGTAATTCCCTCCAGTTTTATGGGGCCACGCTGCACAATGTAGAAAGTGTAAGGTGAGGAAAGCTTATCAGGGTTATCAGTGTAATTTCTCGCCATGGCAACTGCTCCTCTTTTATGAAATAATTCAGGAATAAATTCAGGCTCCATCTTATAATTACCAATCTCCGCTTTTAGGTTTTGGGTGTCCCAAGTATCTGAGTTTCCACCTTGAACCACAAAATTGTCTATCACCCTGTAAAAAACCGTAGTGTTAAAGTACCCCCTCTTTATCAGCATTACAAAATTGGCGCGATGGATTGCCGTTTGTTTGTACAATCGCATTTTTATTTTGCCTAAAGGCGTTTCAATTTCAACTAGCGTTTCAGGGTTTTGCTTTCCGTAATCCAATAAAAAGTCTTTGTAGGTATCGAAGTCTAATACAGGGGATTTGAGTTCTTTATTTGAGGTTTGAGGTTTGAGGTTTTCCACTTTTTGTCCACTTTCTTTATTCTTTACTCCCTCCTCTTTCTGTCCCTTTTCATCTCCTGCTTTCTTTCTGTATTGGTCGTTATTACCTCCACATGAAAGTAAAATCAAACTCATCAAAAAAACTAAACACCTACGATACATGCTTCAACCTAATTAAATTGATGTACAACGGTAAGGCTCGCCCTTTCATCCAAACGCTAAATGCAAACCAAATTCCCACCAAATTTCCTACAAAACTATCCATAACCAAAACGAATGGCAAAAACACCAATAAGCTAGAACCTATTAATACATTTCTTAATAATTCAGTTTTGCCCAATCCCTTAAAAATTCCATCTAATGAAAAGGCAATTGCGCTGATGGGTTGTGTAAGAATAATTACCCAAAATGAAGCTTTAAAAACTTCAACAACCAAATAATCGTCGGTAAAAAAAAGCGGCCAAAAGTTATATCCAATTAGGTAAACAAGAGCTAAGCCCGTTGCAATAACCAGGTTAGTTTTTGTTATGCGAAATGAAACATTTTTCAACTCCTCAACATTTTGCTCTCCTGCCAACCTACCTGCAATTGCGTTGCCTGCACTTGAAAAACCATCAATAAAAAATGCAGAGAACAACCAAATATTTAACCCAATGGTATAAGCGGCTATCTCTGCCTCACCATATTTTGTGGCCAAAGAGGTTCCTAAATACATCACTAAGTTTAAGGCGCCTGCCCTTAAAAATAAATCGAAACTCATTTTTAAGAGTTTTAAAATTTGAGGGTTCAATTGAAGGGAAAACTTCAACTTTAAATTTGCTCTAACCATTAAAAACCAAAGGGCTGCTAACAACATATAACCTTGTGAAATTACACTTGCTAAGGCAGCTCCCTCAATACCCATTGCCGGAATTAAGCCTTCCCAACCATAAACCAATAACACATCTAAAATTATGTTGATTACCATTGCAGAAATGCTAATAATCATTGCCCAAATAGTATTTTGAATTCCTCTAAAAACACCGAATATTCCAAATACAACTAAACTAATTGGCAAGCCCCATCCTCTTATTTGATAATAAGAAATGCATAACTCTTTTTGTTGACCCTCTGCGTTATACCCTGAAAAAATAGCATCGGCAAAGCCTACGGAAACCACAAAAACTATAGCGCCAAGCAAGAAATTCAATATCAAGGCTTGCGGTATAAAATCTTGTAAGTTAAGGAGGGTTTTACTTCCAAATGCTTTTGAAACAATGGAAGAAATTGCACTTTTGGTTTGGGCCAAAATCCACATTACTAACGAGAAAAAAGAGGCTCCAATTCCAACTGCACCAAGCTCTATGGTTCCTAACTGACCAACAATGGCGGTATCTGCAATAGAAATAACAGGCTCTGCAATACCTGCAAAAATTGCAGGAATGGCCAATCTATTAATATCTTTCCATGAAATGTTTTGAGCCAAAACTTATTCTAACTCTAAATTGAGGCGTTTTTTTAGTTCAATTAGTTGCGGATTAAGTTCCGCCATTCTCTTAAAACGATCTTTATTTGTATAGTACTTTAGTTTGGCATCTTGCTTTTTTACTTTCCAGATAAAATCTAAAGCATAGTTGTTAATTTCTGCCCTTAAAAATGCTAGAGCATCAGGCTTTCGTTGTTTCCACTCTTTTTCTTCTGTGGCGCTTTGTAAGATAAAATGCACCTCGGTTTTATTTTTAAGTTCAAACTCGAGATTAGAAAATGAACTGTAGAAAAAACCTTTGTCGTTGTTTTCGGCCATTTGGGCGGAATACTTTTCCCAAGCGGCTTTTAGGTCGTTTAAAGTAAAGTCTTCAGTTGGTCCTTTTGGTGTTTCTTCTTCCTCTTCATTTTCACCTTCAATTAGTTGCGAGGTTTTAACTTTATTCTCCTCAAGCTGAGAGGTTATGCTATTTTTTGATTTATACCCAAATAGAGAAGTTTGTTTTGGAGAAGGAGAATTAGGTTCGAGGTTTGAAGTTTGAGGTTTGAGGTCTGCTTTTGCCTCCGCTGATAAATTTGAGGTCTGCTTTTGCTCCTGCCCCGGCTGATT
>JAAZVO010000113.1 GCA_018623405.1 Crocinitomicaceae bacterium | reverse complement strand
TCCTATTGGGGCATACACCTACTACCTAAGATACTCCTCTGACCTTGACCCTAATGGTGGGATTTATAAACAAGTGGGAACTGTGGTGTTGATTCGTTAATTGGTACTTCGACCGTACATCATTAAATAGGATTTAATAAAGGCTTCTAAATCACCATCCATTACGGCCTGAACATTTGATGTTTCATGATTTGTTCGAAGGTCTTTTACCAATTTATAGGGATGCATTACATAATTTCTAATTTGACTCCCCCATTCAATTTTCATTTTAGAACCTTCAATTGAATCGCGCTCTTCTTCTCGCTTTCTAAGTTCAATTTCGTAAAGCTTTGACTTTAAAAGCTTTAAAGCATTCTCCTTATTTTGAAGCTGAGATCTTGATTCTGTATTTCTAATGATAATTCCTGTAGGTTTATGCTCAACCCTAACACCGGTTTCAACCTTATTAACGTTTTGTCCGCCTGCACCTCCTGACCTAAAGGTATCCCAAATTAAATCAGATTGATTAATTTCTATTTCTATAGAATCATCAATAACAGGGTAAACAAAAACAGAAGCAAAAGAGGTATGTCTTTTAGCGTTTGCATCGAATGGAGAAATTCTCACCAACCGATGAACCCCGTTTTCACCTTTAAGGTAACCATAGGCAAAGTCTCCCTCAATTTCAATTGTGGCTGACTTTATTCCTGCTTCATCACCTTTTAGATATTCAACTTCTCTTACCTTAAATCCATTTTTTTCGGCATACATTAAGTACATCCGATAAAGCATGCTTGCCCAATCTTGACTTTCGGTTCCACCTGCACCTGAGTTAATTTCAAGTACTGCATTTAGGTTATCCTCTTCAGAGGAAAGCATATTTTTAAATTCTAGATCTTCAAGAAGTTCTAAAGCTTTATTATAAGCAACCTCAACATCTTCTTCAGTTGCTTCTTCTTCTCGAAAAAACTCATTGGTAATGGTCAACTCATCGATAGCTTCTTGTACTTTTTGAAAAGATTCTACCCAAAACTTTTTTCTGTTAATGGTTTTAATAACAGTTTCAGCTTTTTTAGGGTCATCCCAAAAGTTAGGACCAAGGGTTTGTTGTTGCTCGTCTTCTAGTTCTAATATCTTCTGATCGATGTCAAAGATGCCTCCTTAACGCATCCTGGCGCCTAGCAACATCATTGATGTGGTCTTGAGTTATCATGGGTGTAAAAGTAATATCAATTAACTGATTTTCTAATAATATCCCAAACCAAATAACTCTCGAATCCTTTTGATATTAAATAATTTGCAATTCGCTTATTTTTAATGAATTGGTTCTTCGATTTTACTTGTTTTTGTTTTTTTTCAAAAAGCGTTTTTAAGGTTTCTAGGTATTCATCATCAGGAATTTCAGCTAACCCTCTTAGAATTTGGCGTTTATCTATCTTTTGTTTTTGGAGTCCTACATAAATTTTTTGCTTTCCCCATCTTAATTGATGAAACTTACCAATAGCAAAAGCTTTTACAAACCTTTCTTCATTTAAAAAGTCTTCTGAAATTAATTGCGCTATGATAGGTTCAATATGTTCATGCCCGATGCCCCAATCGTATAATTTATTTCTGATATATTGATGGCTTCGCTCTTGCTTTGCGCAAAGTTTTCGAGCTTTTTCTAGGGCCTCAGATACTGTAAATACCTTTTTGTCAGGTTTCAAGTTTTGGGTTAAACGTTTATCTCTTGATTTTCACCATCAAAGAAATGATATTCCATCAAAGGATAATTGGCGCGAGAAATGAGTGTTACCCACTTTTTATATTTCGAAAACCATTTACGTTGGAAGGACCTAAACTTCTTTGTAAGGTAAGCCTCAATAAATGGATGTACATGAAGGGTAACTTTCTTAGCAAGTTTTCCTTCAAAAATTCGCTGTACTTTTAACTCTATTTCATCAATTAACAAAATGGTAGCCTTTACTTCTTTTGTGCCTCCATTTTGGTCAGGTAAAGTCTCGGTTGTTTTAATATCAAGTTCAGGCCTTACCCTTTGTCTAGTTATTTGTACTAATCCAAATTTTGAGGGAGGAAGTATTTGATGTTTAGCCCTATCGGTTGACATCTTATCTTTTAATCGATCTACTAAGAGTCTTTTATTTTCAGACTTACGCATATCAATAAAATCTACAACCACAATACCACCCATATCTCTTAACCTAAGTTGGCGAGCAATTTCATCAGCAGCTTCTAAATTAACTTTTAAGGCAGAGTCTTCTTGGTTTTCTTGATTCTTACCGGTATTGCCGCTATTTACATCAATTACATGCAAAGCTTCGGTATGTTCAATAACCAAATATGCTCCTGAGGGCATGGTAACATTTACACCAAAAAGCGACTTTATTTGCCTATCAATTGTAAATGATTCAAATATTGGGACTTGGCTTTTATAATGCTTTAAAATACCAATTCTATCGGGAGCTACAGACTGAAGATAAGATTTAATTTCTTCAAATAAGGTAGCATCACCTACATGGATATTATTAAATGAAGGATTAAGTAAGTCTCTAATTACTGCATTTGAGCGGTTAATCTCACCTAAAATTCTATTTGGTGGTTTAGCACCTTTAAGGTTTGTATGAAGCCTTTTCCATTTATCAACCAGAGTTCTTAAATCATTATCTAGCTCAGCAACTTTTTTGTTTTCGGCTACTGTTCTAATGATTACTCCAAAATTTTTGGGTTTAATACTCTTTAGTAGTGTTTTAAGGCGATTGCGTTCTTCTCTACTTCTTATTTTTTGAGAACAAGTTATTTTATCTGAGAATGGAACAAGCACCAAAAACCTTCCGGCAAGACTAATTTCACAAGAGATTCTTGGTCCCTTTGTAGAAATAGGTTCTTTGGCAATTTGTACTAAAATGTGCTTATTGGGCGAGAGTACCTCATCAATTCTACCATCTTTATTGATGTCTTCCTCATGCTTAAAATCATCAAGCTGAGGGTTTTGTAGTTTGCCTGAAATAGACCTATCTACCCACTTAACTAGTGAGCGTAGCTGTGGACCTAGGTCGAGGTAATGCAAAAACGCATCTTTCTCATATCCTACATCAACAAAGGCCGCGTTGAGGCCGGTTACAACTTTTTTAACCCTCCCAAGGTATATATCACCAACTGAAAAATCATTACCTGACTTTTCTTTATGTAGCTCTATTAGTCGCTTATCTTCTAATAGCGCAATATCAACAACACCTAAGGAGGATTGGATTACTAATTCTTTATTCACAATACTCCAACTTAGGAAAGCAAATGCTAATCTTTAAAAAAATCTAAACGGGGAGTTAAGAAAGATTATTTCTTTCTTTTATGGCGATTTTTTCTTAGCCTTTTTTTCCTTTTGTGGGTAGCGATCTTATGTCTTTTTCTTTTTTTACCGCTAGGCATATCACTTGTTTTTTAATTCGTTATAAAAATTGGATGCTTCATCAATCAATTTTTGATCTGACGCATTCTCCATTACACTTTTAAAGTCGTTTTCTGCACCTGCAAAATCACCTACACTTGCTTTAGCATGCCCTCTAAAATATTGGGCTTCGTAGTTATCAGGCTCAACAGAAAGTACTTTTTCAAACCTTTGCAAAGCTTTATCAAACTGTTGAGATTGAATTGAAAACAATCCCATTTGAAAGTTCGCTCTAACATTATCAGGATTTTCTTCTAAAACCTCTCTTAATAACATTATACCTTGCATAGGTTGACCTCCACCATTAACTAACTCAATGGCTTTGTTTATTTTGGCATCTACCGTACGGTCAACCTTTTCAACCTTGGCTGAACTCGCATGGTGAGGAGCAAAATATATTGTAACACCTAAAATTATGGCGCCGGCAAGAAGCCCGATCTGTTTACCATTTAGTTTAGGCATTCACTACTTTACTTTAACTGAGTCTTTTACTTTACTGGTAAAAGTTTTAGCTGGTTTAAAAGATGGGATGTAATGAGCAGGAATGATAATACTGGTATTTTTTGAAATGTTTCTACCGGTTTTTTCTGCTCTTTTCTTTACTATAAAACTTCCAAATCCTCTTAAATATACATTTTCACCTTTTGATAATGAATCTTTAATGGATTCCATAAAGGCTTCAACTGTATGTTGAACTGCTAGTTTTTCTATTCCGGTCTTTTCTGAAATCTCGTTTACTACGTCCGCTTTTGTCATAATTCTTCTAAAATTTTTTGTCTCCGAAAAAAGAGGTGCAAATATAATGGTAATATTCATTCAGAAAATGCTATTATTCAGAATTTTATAAGTTTCTTTGAAAGTGTTGGAAAGGTTTCTTTTTATTTGCCTTACAGCAATCTTGAATGAGCAGTTTTTCAAAAAAACTTTTAAGTTGGTATGATGAAAATCATCGAAAGTTACCTTGGAGAGCAACAAAATCTCCTTATAACATATGGCTTTCCGAAATTATTTTACAACAAACAAGAGTAGAGCAAGGTCTACCCTATTACCGCAAATTCATTACTACTTTCCCTACAGTTAATGATTTAGCAAATGCAGATGAAGATAAAGTACTAAAGCTTTGGCAAGGCTTAGGATATTACTCTAGAGCTAGAAATTTGCATTTCACGGCAAAGCAAATCGTAAATGATTACAACGGAGAGTTTCCGAATACAAAAAAAAACCTTCTTAAACTTAAAGGAGTAGGCGATTACACCGCCTCAGCAATAGCTTCATTTTGTTTTGAAGAGCCAACCCCGGTTATTGATGGAAATGTTTTTAGATTTATTTGCAGGCTTCTGGGGATTACTCTACCCATAGATGTTCCGGAAACAAAAAATGAAGTGCATGATTTTTTAATTAGGCATATAATAAATGGTAATGCGTCAAAATTTAATCAAGCAATTATGGAGTTTGGGGCTTTACAGTGCACTCCTAAAAAACCAAAATGTGAATCTTGCGTGTTTATGCAGGATTGTAAAGCCTATAACAAAAATTTAATTGAGATTATTCCAGCAAAATCAAAAAAGGTAAAAGTTAAACATAGGTATTTCAATTACTTTTTTATTTCAGTTAACTGCACAATGGTTATAAGAAAAAGAACTGAAAACGATATTTGGAAAAACCTCTACGAATTTCCACTAATTGAAAGTTCAAAAAGCGCAGATTTATCTACCATCCAAAAACAATTCAAGAAGAATTTTGATGTGAATGAAAAGATTGCAATTTCATTTCTAACTACCTATCAGCATCAATTAACTCATCAAAAAATACATGGAAGCTTTTGGTTGGTTCACACAAAATCACAAATAGAAATTAAAAACACCATTTTGGTTGCTGCTAACGAATTAAATAATTATGCATTCTCGAGGTTGATAACCCGATTTATTGAAGATTTTGAAAATAATGATTTACAATTGCAAATTGTTTAGTTATTTTTAAGGAAGATTTTTAGATTATGTCAGGAAGCGTTAACAAAGTAATTCTTATAGGAAATTTAGGAAAAGACCCAGAAGTTAGATATTTAGATGATAACAGAGGTTTTGCAAAGTTTCCAATTGCCACTTCAGAAACCTACAAAGACAAAACAGGAGAGCGAAAAGAAAGCACAGAATGGCACAACATTTCTGTTTGGAGGCCGGGATTAGTGCAAGTGGTTGAAAAATACCTTAAAAAAGGAAACAAAGTTTATATTGAAGGAAAGCTTAGAACCCGTTCTTGGGAGGATGAGCAAAAACAAATGAGATATATAACAGAAATTGTTGTTGATAATCTTACATTACTTGGTGGCCCTAACATGAGCCAAGATGGAAATGAAACAAATATTGAACAGCCCAAACCACAAGCAGAAAGACAACCGGTAAGTGAACCTTCTATAGAAAATCCTGATGATGACTTACCTTTCTAAATTTATGTTGAACCTAACCTACTACCTTGGACGAATCGGGTGACCCGGCGCAACTTTTAACCTTATCAATTTTAAAGCCTTTTGAACCTGAGGCTGCTATTGAGCTTGTTCTTTTGATATTGCTCTTGCTTTGCTCTGCCCTAATTTCAGGAAGTGAAGTTGCTTTTTTTTCTTTAAACTCAAAAGATGCAGAAGACCTAAAGCAATCTGATAAACGTGAGGACAGCACAATTTTAATGTTGCTTCAAAAACCAAAAAAACTTTTAGCTACTATTTTAATAGCCAATAACTTTATTAATGTAGCTATTGTAATACTGTCATCACTAATCATTAATACCCTTTTTGATTTTACAACCTCACCTTTATTTGGTTTAATTTTTCAATTGGTCATAGTTACCTTTTTAATCTTATTGGTGGGTGAAATTGTCCCAAAAGTTTATGCTACCAACCACCCTTTTAAGTTGTTGCACAAAATGGTGCACCCAATTAATATTTTAAACAAGTTTTTTAGTCCCCTAAGCTATTTACTTACCTCTTTCACTAAAATTATTGATAAAAGAATCATCAAAAAGTCTGACAATATCTCAGTTGATGAACTTTCACATGCCTTAGAGCTCACAAAAGATGAAACTGTAGATGAGGAAGATCATAAGATATTGAAGGGTATAGTTAAGTTCGGAAATACTTCTGTTAAGCAAGTAATGACTTCTAGAGTAGATGTAGTTGCGTTAGAAAATACCGAAAAGTTTCCCACTGTTGTAGATGTGATACTTAACTCTGGCTATTCAAGGATACCTGTGTTCGAAGAAAACTTTGATAATGTTATAGGAGTACTTTACATTAAGGATTTATTACCTCATTTAGATAAATCAAAAAATCTAAATTGGTTAACACTATTGCGCCCTGCGTTTTTTGTTCCTGAAAACAAAAAAATTGATGATTTACTTAAAGAGTTTCAAGAAAAGAAAATTCACATGGCTGTGGTAGTTGATGAATATGGTGGATCATCCGGGTTAATTTCATTAGAGGATATTATTGAAGAAATTGTTGGCGAAATATCTGATGAGTTTGATGATGAGGACTTAGTGTATTCTAAGCTTGACGACCACAATTACATATTTCAAGGCAAAATATTACTTAATGATTTCTACCGAGTTTTAGCAATTGATGGAGATGAATTCGAAAAAGAAAAAGGCGACTCAGATACCTTGGCAGGATTTGTATTAGAGATTCATGGAAAAATTCCTCAAAAAGGAGATACAATTGCTTTTGAACAGTATTTATTTAAAGTAGAATCTGCAGATAACAGAAAAATAAACACCTTAAAGCTTACAATTGAAAATTACGGCTTAAACCAAGATGAAAAATTTGAGGAATAGCATTTTAATTGTATTTGCAATTTTTATCTTTTCAGCCTGCGAAGAAATCTATACTCCTAAGCCAAAGGGTTACATGAGAATTGATTTCCCCGAAAAAAGCTACCAACAATTAGATAGTGAGTGCCCTTTTTCGTTTGAGTACCCTAAACGTTCATTTTTAGAGAATAGATCAAAAGGCATCGTTAAGCCTTGCTGGTATAATTTACATTATCCTCAATATGCCAATACAGTGCATTTAAGTTATACCCCTATTCAAAAAGACTCTTTGTATAAACACATTGAAGACGCTAGGCAACTCGCAATGAAACACATTGTAAAAGCTAACGAAATTGAAGAAAAGGTATTTAGCAACGACTCTTTAAAAATCTATGGAATAGCCTATAATTTTTCCGGTGAAACTGCAACAAACTTTCAGTTTTTCTTAACTGATAGTGCAAACCATTTTTTTAGAGGGGCAATGTATTTTAACCTTCCTCCAAACCCTGATTCGTTGGCAACTGTTGAGCAATACATCAAACAAGATTTATTGCATTTAATTGAAACCTTTAGGTGGCAACCTGAACCTTCGAATTAAATAGACCAAACTGTTGAGCAAAAAATACCGTTGCTGCTAAAAGCAATAGTGCTCCAAATTGGTGCAATACGCCAAGCACCAAAGGAACGCTGTATAGTAGCGTAAACACACCTAGTAAAAACTGAAAAGCAACTGCAATTAACAATAAATTTCTACCAAGTATTTGGTTAGTTGATAGCTGTACAGATTTTAACTTGAACCAAATAAATATTACAAACCCAACAACAGCATAAGCTAAATACCTATGTATAAATTGAAT
>JAAZVO010000112.1 GCA_018623405.1 Crocinitomicaceae bacterium | reverse complement strand
CTCTTATTATTTCTAATATTTCGTCATTTGATGCATCTCTAGGAAATTTTTCTTGATTCTCTCTATTGTGGAAAATAGCAGCAAGCTTTTGATCAGGTGCATTTTGTTGGAATGCAATTCCGAAAAGCGTAACAAAATCATCCTGAGCAGATTTCTGCATTTCTGTTGCATCTTCTAATGATTTTACAAATGCAGGATCTTGAGAGTTTCCTGATAATACTTTAATAAGGTCTATTACAGATACCTCTAAAGTTACGTTCATTCCACCTTGAAGGTCGAGCCCAAGGTTAATTTCGCTTTTCTTAGCTTCTTTGTAAGTGTAACCAAGTAAAGGGTAAATTTCATCATTACCATGAGCCACGATCCACTCGTCTTCAAATGCTTGGTAAGTAGAATCTTCCTCGTATTGAGATAGTTCTCCTTGAGCATTTTTAAGTGAGTCTAATTTATCTTGAGCGTACTCTTTTGCCTTAGACTCATGACCACTAGTTAAAAATGAAAACGACAACTGGTAAAGACAAGCTGCAGACAATAAAATGGTAAATACCCAAATGGCGCTTTTATTTTGCATTTTTGGTTGTGTTAATTATGTATGTCCTGTTAAATTTTCAAGCCTGCAAATATAGAATTTCAATTCTTTAAACCCAATCATTAAAACTCTCTAAAAATCAATTGTTTAAACCAAAATGACACACCTTTGTTAGCTTTAAAAAATCTTAAATTGGAAAATACCAACACAAAGGTAGATTACCTTGTTGTTTTTGATGGAGTTTGCAACTTTTGTAATTTCTGGGTAAAATGGCTTTTGAAAAGGGATAAAGCACACCTTTTTAAGTTTACGGCACTTCAATCTGAAAGTGGAAAAAAATTGCAATTAAAATTACTGTCTGATTTAGAAAAACTGCCTGACTCAATTATTTATGTAGAACATGGTGAAGTCTATTTTAAAAGCAGAGCAGTTTTTATGATTGGAAGAAAATTAGGGTTTCCGTTTAATCTCATTTCGAAAGCCCTGTTAAATATAGGATTGTATAGATTTTATGATGTATTTTATGACCTAATAGCAAACCGCAGATACTTTCTTTTTGGAAAGAAATCCACATGTATGGTACCATCCCAAAAAGTATTAAGTAGATTTATTTAAGAATTTAACCGTCTTATATTTAACCAAATTGAATTTAAATCTAATAAAAAATAGAACCAAAAACTTAACAAGGTCCATTATTTCTATTGGTATAGCTTCTTATTTGGCCATTATTATTTTCTTTTCGTACTTTCACTATCAAGCAAATATTAATATTTCAAGGAGGCTAGTTTTAGATAAGCTAAATGCTATTGCCATATCACTTTGTGCTCAAATAGACCAAGGCGACATGAAATATCTTGTAAACAGATATGG
This sequence comes from Crocinitomicaceae bacterium, assembly GCA_018623405.1. Lineage (GTDB taxonomy): Bacteria > Bacteroidota > Bacteroidia > Flavobacteriales_G > Salibacteraceae > JAAZVO01. The sequence continues at coordinate 6,688 of JAAZVO010000112.1, read as the reverse complement.
TTCAAAAGATGAGATAAAGGAAAACATAGACGATATTGTATATTTATCAATACACAAGCTACTTAGAGAGGTTGAACAAAAAAATGAACTTGAAAGCCCAATTTACACTACTGTATTTAACGAAAAAGACAAGGTATTTGAATTTATAGTTACTTCTTCTCCAAAACCATATTTAGGCATACTTTCTCGAAATACCCAAAAGAACTTTTTGAGTTAAGAAATACGGGAGGAAAAATTGGTCCATATTTTTCTGAAAACGGCCAATGGCTAACAGCATTTACACCGGTTAAAGACCAAAAAGGAAATATTATTTGTTTGCTTCATGCTGACCAAGAATTTGGAAAATTTAAAGAAGCTGCATTAATAGACTTTTTTAAGTCTGCGGGAATCAGTTTGGTTATTTCGCTATTATTTATTTCTGTGATGGTTTTTTACTTGCGAAGAATTACACTAAATGCGGAAAAGTCTGCGATTAAGCTTGAAGAATCATTAAATCTTGTTTCTGAAAAAAATATGCAGTTAGAGGCTGCAAATCAGAAAATAGATGAGTTTAATGAAGAATTACGCTCATTAAATGAAAATTTAGAATTACAAGTAGAAGAACGTACCAAAAACCTAAAAAAAGCCAATGAAGAATTAGACCAATTTGTGTATAGTGCATCCCATAATTTAAGAGCTCCACTTAGCGCCATTATGGGGCTTTTAGAAATATCATCTGACGAGGAAAACATTGAGGCTTTACGTTCTTACATTAATTTGATGGGAATTACTTCTGAAAAGATGGATAATGTAATTAAAGATATTATTGATTACTCCAAAAACAACAGGATTGAACTTAAACCTGAACCAATAAATGTTGAAAAAGTAGCCAACCAAGCTATAGAAGAAAATATGTTTAATGATGATAAAATTAAACTAAGTGTTTTTCATGAATTAAGCGGAAAAAGGAATCAAAATGAGTTTTATACAGATAGGTTAAGATTGAAAATTTTATTGAAAAACCTTATTTCTAATGCCATTAATCATAAAGATGAAAACAAACCTGAGTGCGAGGTGAAAGTACATTGTTTTACAGGAGAAAAAGTCCTTAAAATAAAGGTAACAGATAATGGGATGGGAATGTCAGCCGAAATACAAAATAGAATTTTCAACCTATTTTTTATAGGGAATCCAAAATCTAAAGGTTCGGGAATTGGGCTTTACATTGTTAAAGAAATTTTAGCAAAACTTAATGGCCAAATATCTTTTGAAACACAAGAAGGAAAAGGAACAACTTTTACTGTAGAAATTCCTGAATTAATAGATTAAATAAAAATACTTTTTGGAAGTTTTCTTAGGTTATAACCGGAGGCCATAACCTCTCCATATGCACCGGCACATCTTATTGCAATAAAATCTCCCCTCTTTGTTTTAGGCAATTCAATAGCTTTTACAAAAGTGTCTGAGCTTTCACAAATAGGTCCAACCACATCATATTTTTCAAAATCTTCAGTTTGAGCAAAAATATTTTCAACTTTATGGTAAGCATTGTAAAGGGCAGGTCTAATCAATTCTGTCATACCTGCATCTACAATGGCAAAGTTTGTTTTTACTCCTTCTTTTATGTAGAGCACTTTAGTTATTAGATTTCCGCAATAAGCAACAAGCGACCTACCCAATTCAAAATGCACTTTTTGATTGGGAAGCGGCTCTAAAAACTGGTCAAAAATTTTAAAGAACGCTTTATAATCAGGAATTGGGTTTTCATCGGGTTGGGCATAATCAATTCCCAAACCTCCACCAAGGTTTACATCTTCGAAACTAAAACCACGATCAACAAAGTAGTTTTGGATTTCATTAACTCTGCTGCATAAGTTTTTGAACACCCCTAAATCAGTAATTTGAGAACCAATGTGAAAATGTAGCCCCTTAATTTTTATGTTTTTCGAATTTTTAGCAGTTTCAATAACATTTTCGTACTCCCAAGGGTTTATGCCAAACTTATTTTCTTCTAATCCTGTAGTGATGTAAGAATGGGTTTTTGGATCTACATTGGGATTTAACCTTAGGGCAATTGGGGCCACTTTTCCCATTTTTTGGGCCAAGCCATTAATCACCTCAATTTCTTGAACAGACTCTACATTAAAACAAGCAATTTCATTTGATAATCCTAGTTCAATTTCCCAATCGGCTTTACCTACTCCGGCAAATACAATTTTTTGAGGGTTAAACCCGGCTTGCACTGCAGCTTGTACTTCACCTCCACTTACGCAATCAGCGCCAAAACCCTTTTCCACAAATGCAGAAAGTATTTTATTATTTGCGTTTGCCTTTAAAGCATAATGCACTTCATATCCATATTTATTTGCCTCTTGTTTGCAAGCGTTTAAATTAGCTCCTAAGGCTTGCAAATCGTACACATAAAATGGCGTAGATTGATTTTCCAGTAAAGATTGATGCTTAATAAAATCCATTAGTTTAAATGAAAAATTGAACGATTTAAAGCAGTAAGTGCTTCTTTCTTAAACTCAGATTCTATCAAAACCGAAATATTGTTTTTGCTTCCTCCATAAGAAATCATTCTTAAAGGAATTTCTTTTAATGCATCAAAAACTTTATGTGCATATCCTTTTGATTCGCCTAAAAAATCGCCCACAATACAAATAATAGATTTGTTGTGCTCCACTTCAACCAAACCATATTGTTTAAGTTCTTGTTCAATTTCTTTTATATGTGTTGTATCATCAATGGTAAGTGAAACTGCAACTTCAGAGGTGGTAATCATGTCTATGGATGTTTTGTACCTTTCAAAAACCTCAAACACTTTTCTTAAAAAACCATAAGCCAAAAGCATTCTGCCCGATTTTATCTTAATGGCGGTAATACCATCTTTTGCTGCAATAGCTTTTATTTGGTTTCCATCTGATGATGCGGAAATTAAAGTGCCTTCATCTGTTGGTTGCAAAGTATTTTTTAGCCATACAGGTATTCCATATTCTTGAGCAGGTCTAATGCTTGAGGGATGTAAAATTTTTGCCCCGAAATATGCCAATTCAGCCGCTTCATCAAAAGAAATTTGCCTAACGGGTTTTGTTTGAGCAACTACTCTAGGATCATTATTGTGCATCCCATCAATATCTGTCCAAATTTGAATTTCACTTGCCCCAATTGCCGCACCAATTAAGGAGGCTGAATAATCACTTCCACCTCTTCTTAGGTTGTCAATTTCACCATAAACATTTCGGCAGATGTATCCCTGGGTAATTACAAGTTGTTTGTTTTTTAAATTGTCTAGCTCTTTATTTAAGTTATGCTTTATGTAATAATAATCAGGCTCAACATCTTTATCGGTTCGCATAAAATCTAAAGCATTAATAAAAAAAACATCATGTCCTTTTGCCTTGGCATAATGAAAAAATATGGCGGTGCTTAACAATTCTCCTTGAGCAAGAATTGCTTTTTCCTCATTCCAAGTAAACATATCTAAAGTAAAATCGTGCATGTACTTGGCATGAGAAGCAATAATTTTTTTTAATTCATCAATCTGCTCCGGAAACCCACTAAATAGCTCATCAACAAATTGAATATGATGATTTTCTAACTCCTTAATTTTTTGCCTTGCTTCATTTTTCTCTCCTTTATGCAATAGCTCGTTAATAGCAACCAAACTATTGGTTACACCTGATAAAGCAGAAAGAACAATAAGTTTCTGCTCTGATGAAGAAACAATATTTAAGATTGAGGCCATTCTAGATGGTTTTCCTACGGAAGTACCTCCAAATTTTTGAACTATCATGTTTATTAAAAATAGCCTACAAAAATAGCCTTAAACTACCGTTTAAAAAATGTAGTTAGTAACTATTGTTGCCAAAAGCTTAAAGCCTTAAAATTTCAATAATTTTGCCCACCTTAGAAGGAAATGATTACACTCTTTAAAAAAGAAGTATTTAGCTTTTTAAATTCGCTCATTGGATACATTGTAATGGTTGTATTCATTACTATCATTGGGTTATTCATGTGGGTTTTTCCTGGCGACTTCAACATATTTGAAGGAGGCTATGCCAATATCGACACTCTTTTTATTATTGCTCCTTGGGTGTTTATGTTTTTAGCTCCGGCTATTACAATGCGATCTTTTGCGGATGAGTACAAAGTTGGAACAATTGAACTGCTGCTAACTAAACCCCTTTCTGATTGGCAAATTATTTTGGGTAAATATTTAGCCGGTGCAGCTTTAATATTATTTAGTCTGCTACCTACCCTTATTTATTATGTTTCTGTTAAAGATTTAGCAAGCCCTGTTGGTAATGTAGATGAAGGTGCCATTTGGGGAAGCTACCTCGGATTATTGTTTTTATCTACAGCATTTGTGAGTATTGGTGTATTCGCATCCTCCCTATCTTCTAACCAAATTGTTTCGTTTATTATCGGAGTTTTCCTTTCATTTTTTATGTATATCGGTTTTGAGTCTATTGCAGGCTTGCAACTTTTTGGTCCATTAGATTTATTGATTATTAACTTCGGTATAAATGAGCATTATATCTCTATGAGTAGAGGGGTAATTGATACTAGAGATGTTCTTTATTTCTTAACCTTGATTTACTTTTTTCTTTTACTAACCAAATTTAGATTGAGCAGCAGGAGGTGGTAAAATGAATCGAAAAACTAAAGATTGGTTAACCCCGGGCCTAGCGCTGCTATCAATTGTATTAATTAATTACATAGGTAGTTTTGTTTTTACAAGATTTGATTTTACCTCAGAAAAAAGATACTCTTTAACAGATGCCACGGTTGAACAGTTAGAAACCTTAGAAGATATAATTTTTGTACGGGTTTATTTGGAAGGAGACCTCCCCGCTGACTACAAAAGGCTAAGGGATGCTACCAAAGAACTACTTGATGAATTTAGGGCTTATGCTCCTACAAATATTCAATACGAGTTTATTGATCCATCGGCAAGTGAAGATGAGGATACTAGAGTTGCCGTTTATAGAGAGCTTACGCAGCAAGGCTTAAGGTATAACAATATTAGATTTAAAGAGGGCGATACCTACTCAGAAAAAATAATATTTCCCGGGGCAATTTTCACATATCGCGATAAGGAAGTACCACTTCAACTTTTAAAAAGCAAATTGGGTGTTAGCGAAGAAGTTATGCTAAACAACTCTATTCAACAACTTGAATACGAATTCTCATCAACAATAAGAAAGTTAATACGCTACCGCGCTAAGAACATAGCATATATTACCGGTCATGGAGAGTTAAATGATTATGAAAGTGCCGACATAATTAACACTTTGGGAGATTTTTATGGAATACAAAAGGTGGAAATTAATGGCAGGCTGGATGCATTAAAAACCTTTGATGCTGCCATAATAGCAAAACCCGATAGTGTATTTTCTGAAAAAGATAAGTTCATAATCGATCAATTTATTATGCGGGGAGGAAAAATAATGTGGTTGGTTGAGCCGGTGTTTGCCTCGATGGATAGCTTAAGAACAGCAAGCACCACTATGGGAATACCTCTAGATGTGAACTTAGCAGACCAATTGTTTAGATATGGAGTTCGCTTAAACTCAGACCTTATTCAAGATTTACAAGCATTACCAATCCCTATTGTAACCGGTTATGTAGGAAATCAACCAAAACAAGAGTTTTTCCCCTGGTATTACTTTCCTTTAGCAGCACCCTTCTCTGCTCATCCTGTGGTTAAAAATTTAGATGCAATTAAAACAGAATTTGCCTCTACCATAGATACTCTTCCAAAAAAAGGAGTAAAAAAAACCATTTTGCTAAGTTCTTCTCCCTACACAAAAGTTGTTAGAACACCTGTTAGAATTAGTTTTAATATGCTAAGAGAAGAACCTGACGAAAGGCAATTCAACAAAGGCCCTAAGGCAGTAGCTTTGCTTCTAGAAGGAGTGTTTTCTTCTAATTTCAATAACAGAATTCCTGAACAAATTGTAAACAACCCTAACATTGGATTTAAAGAAGAAAGTCTACCTACCCAAATGATTGTAATATCTGATGGAGACATCATGAGAAATGACTATAAAGTATCTAGCAACCAATTTTCATCATTGGGTTATGATAAATACACCAATAGGGTTTACGGGAATAAAGATTTCTTATTAAACTGTTTTAATTATTTGTTGGATGATTCAGGGTTAATTCAAGCTAGATCTAAAGAGTTTAAAATAAGGCTATTAGACCCTGAAAAGAAAAAAACCGCTAAGCGGCGCTATCAACTCATTAACACTGTAATTCCAATTATTTTAATTGTAATTTTTGGATTATTTCAATTTTTTATCAGGAAAAGAAAATACGGAAAACAAATCTCAACATCATGAAAAGAATATTGATAATTGCCGTGGTAATAATAGGTTTGTTAGGAGTTGCAATTTATGTAACCAATAAAGGTGGAAATTCTACCTTAAACATGCAACTATCCGATTTTGCTGTTAAAGATACTGCTGCCGTATCGAAAATATTCTTGGCAGATAAAAACAACAATACCATAACACTAACCAAAACAGAAAGTAGTTGGATGGTAAATGAAACTTATGAAGCAAGAAAAGAAGCTGTAACGGTATTACTCGAAACTTTAAAAAGAATTAAGGTAAGGACTCCGGTTAGCAGATCATCATTCGAAAATATTGTAAAAGGAATAGCTGGTAACTCTGTAAAAGTTGAAATCTACAAATCATCT
>JAAZVO010000004.1 GCA_018623405.1 Crocinitomicaceae bacterium | reverse complement strand
CTAATTTACCACTTAAAACCTTGTCTGTTTTATCGGCAAATCCTGCTTTTTCAATTAACTTAGAACTTACCATATTGTGTATGGGATCGTCGTCAATAATAAGTACCTTGGAAAAAGAACTCATTTAATTTTTGTAATTGATGTAAATATAATGTTACAAATTAGAAGAAAAATGCCATTTATGAAAATGACATTTTTCAACTTTATTATAATTTCTCTCTTGTACTGAAAAAGAAGTTTCCTTCAATCTCAGCATTCTCATCTGAATCTGAGCCGTGTACAGCGTTTTTTGCTTTAGACTCAGCAAAGTCTTTTCTGATAGTACCCTCAGCAGCTTCAGAAGGGTCTGTGGCTCCAATTAAAGTTCTAAAGTCAACTACTGCATTATCTTTTTCTAATATAGCAGCTACAATTGGACCACTGCTCATGTAATCTACCAACTCACCATAAAAAGGTCTTTCTTTATGCACAGCGTAAAAAGTTCCTGCCTCTTTTTTACTAAGTTGGGTCTTTTTCATCGCTACGATTCTAAAGCCACCTTTTTCTATCCTGTCTAAAATTGCACCTATTAAGCCTTTTTCTGCGGCCTCAGGCTTAATCATGGTAAAAGTTCTGTTATCTGCCATTTTTATATTCTTGAAATTTGCTGCAAATGTAACATTACAGCTTATCGAAAAAAATGTTTACTCCATAGGTTTCTCTACTTTTACAAAAATTTAATTCTTGGAACTAAAAACACTCAAAAAGCATTTTCGCACGGCAAAAAAAGTAACACTCACTTCTCATTTATCTCCTGATGCAGATGCCATTGGCTCTTGCGTTGGTTTAAGAGAAGCACTTATAAAAAAAGGAATGGAGGTTCGGATTATCGTTCCTGACGCCTATCCTGATTTTTTAGAGTGGATGGACGAGGAAAATGAGATTTTGGTTTTTGATAAACAAGAAGAAAAATCACTTAAAGTTTTAAGTGAATCTGATATTATTTTCTCATTAGATTACAATAAGTTAAGTAGAGTTGGTGATGGGTTAGGGGATGCGATAAATTCAGCAGATTGTATAAAGGTAATGATAGATCATCATAGAGACCCTGATGATTATCCGGACTATATGATTAGTGATGTTAAAGCCTCATCAACAGCAGAGTTAATCTGCAGGTTTTTAATAGGTTTAGGGTGGTTTAAAAGTTTGAGTTTGCTTGGGGCTGAAGCGCTGTATGCAGGCATAATGACAGATACAGGGAACTTTAGATTTAACTCTACATCAGAAAATACGCATAAAACCGCAGCAAAATTATTGGGACTTGGGGTAAAAGGTGATACTATTTACAACAGAATTTACGATCAAAACTCAATAAATAGACTTAAGCTACTCGGCCATGTTCTAGACCAAAGAATGAAGGTTTTTCCGGAGCTTAATGCGGTTTACTTTTGGTTGCCATTAGAAGATAAAAAGCAATTTAATGTACAAAAAGGAGATACCGAAGGATTTGTAAATTACGGCTTATCTGTAAAGGGAATGGTATTCTCAACATTTATTACTGAAGATGAAGACAAGATAAAATTTTCTTTTAGGTCAAAAGGAGATTTTAGCGTGCACGAGTTTGCTTCAGCTTTTAATGGTGGTGGACATTTTAACGCAGCAGGTGGTCGCCTTTCTGATGTTTCGTTAAATGAAGCCATTATAAAGTTTGAGGAAGAGCTATACAAAAAAGCAGATTTACTCAACAAGCCATTCAAAGCATGAAAGCGGCTTTAATTTGTTTCTTTAGCTTTTTTGCTTTAGGAAGTTTTGCTCAAGAAGTAAAACTTAAAACAGGAGATCTGCTGTTTCAAGATTTAGACTGCGGAAGTCTTTGCGATGCTATAGAAAAGGTTACCTATGGTGCGGATGGAATGAATTTTTCTCATGTAGGAATTGTGTTTTTTCAAAACAACCAACCCATGGTAATTGAGGCACTTAATGGTGTTGCAATAGTTGACTTAGCTACTTTTTTGAATAGGGTGAAAGATGAAAACGGCAAGCCAAAGGTTGCTGTTGGAAGAATAAAAAAAGAGTTTGCAGCAAAGCAGGGTCTAAATTATAAAATGGCTTTACAAAAAGCACATGAGTTTTTAGGTGCCGAATACGATGATGGCTACGAACTTAACAACAACAAGTTTTATTGCAGCGAGTTGGTGTACGAAACCTATTTAAATGGTAACAGCAATCCCATATTTTCAACAGCACCTATGACCTTCGTAGATCCTGAAACTAAGCAAACATTTCCCGCTTGGAAAGAGTATTTTGAAAAGTTAGGAATTCCAATTCCTGAAGGCAAACTAGCATTAAATCCCGGTGGAATGTCTAAAGCACCATTTTTAGAGATTATTTATGAATATGGAAATATTTCAAAAAAGCTTAAAATCATTGATTAAAACATTAGCCTTTTCTTCTTTAATTTTTGCTGCAGGCTGTATCAACCAAGGGAATAAATCTCCTCAAAAAATGCCATCTGATGCTGAAATAAAAGAACAAATGATAGAAGCCAACTACAATATGGTTGAAGTTGAAAGCGAACAAATAGATGCCTTTGTTCAAAGAAGAGGGTGGGAGATGCAAAAATCAGGAACAGGCTTAAGGTATATGATTTATGAGGCCGGAAAAGGGCCAAATGCCACAACCGGCCAAGTAGCCAAAGTAAATTATGAAGTCACTCTACTTGATGGCACAAAGCTGTATTCATCTCAAGAAACAGGTCCGCAAGAATTTTTGATAGGGATGGATAATGTAGAGAGTGGATTGCACGAAGGTATTACTTACATGAACGTTGGTTCGAAAGCTAAAATGATTTTACCAATACACTTGGCACATGGCTTATTGGGAGATGAAAACAAGATACCTTCAAACGCAACAATCATTTACGATATAGAGTTGTTGGCTTTAAAATGAGAAGCACATTATTTTTAGTTTTTTGTTTTGCCTTTTTGTTGGGCTGCAACTTTTCTAAACACGATGGTTACAGTATAACCTCTTCGGGGTTGCATTACAAATACAATTTTATTGGTGATGGTGAAAAAACTCCTGTAGAAGGAGATTACATTCAGTTTTCTATTGTGGTTTCTACCATGAATGATTCTGTACTTTACACTAATAATCGCTCTGCAACCGGCATGGCTAAGTGGGTTAAATTCAACAACTCTGTTAAAGGGGCAGTTCAAGAAGCTTTGGGCATGATGATTAAGGGAGATAGCCTTTCTTTAATTATTGAAGCAGAAAACATGAAGCTAGAACCTTTTGCTTTCGCCCAATTTATCCCCGAAAGGGAAGATATAGTTAAAGCTGAGTTGGTACTTACTCAACATTTAAACGCTAAGCAATATGCTGAATACCAAAAACGTATGGCTTGGAAGGCCGATGATGAAATGAATGAGCAAATTGCTTTGAAACAATTTTTAAGGGATAATGAAATAGATGAAAACCACTTTTTAGATGGCATTTATTACATCAATCACAAAAAGGGAAAAGGACCAAAAGCCGAAAGCGGTAAAAGCCTTTTAGTGCATTACAAAGCAGGCTTTTTAGATGGAACTCCGCTTGACGACACCTACTTTTTAGACCGCCCTTTAGAGGTTAGGCTTGGAGATCCCGGACAAATGTTGCCGGGTTTTGAAATTGGCATAAGGCAAATGCATCAAGGTGGGCATGCAACTTTTATTATTCCATCTTTATTTGCATTTGGAGAAAATGGCTCAACCAATGGTAGTGTAAAGCCTTTTCAAACCATTATTTACGAAGTTGAATTAGTAAGGGTTTTTTAATGGATTTTAAGCAGTTTAAGCTAGCTGTTGAAGATATGGCAGTAGATAGGCAACTAGAAGTTCAATATGATGTTTGGTTGGGACAATACTACTTTGATATTTACTTACCCGAAATTAGATTGGCGATTGATTATGCTGAAGATCCTCATGACCACGGAGATGGCTACCACAGGTTTGTTGAACGAGAAAAATCATTGCAAAATCAAAATATAATTTACTCTTATTGTGAAAGTTTTGAAATAGCTATTCGTCTCCAAGAATTGAACAACTTAATCAATCAATTGTCTGACAAGGAGTGAAAGAACGCTACATCATAATTTTGCTTGTAATTTTAGGGTTAATGCTTTTGGTTGACTTTTACATCTTTAAAGGGCTTAAGCTACTTGTAAAAGACAACTTTTCAACTAATACTAACACCTACATATATTACACTTATTGGGGAATAAGTATATTGTTTTACTTGGCCTTAGGTGCCATTTTTCTTAATCTCGAAGAGTTTGTAAATCCGTTAAACAGCAGTTGGTCGTACCTATTTAACTCAGTAATAATGTTAATGGTACTTTCAAAGTTGGTGTTCTCTACTTTCCATTTGGTTGATGATGTTTTTCATTGGATTAAAAAAGGCGTGATTTACGTTTTTTATGAAGTAGGTAAAAAAGATTTGCCGGGCAAGGCAATTTCTAGGTGGAAGTTCTTTACCTATTTGGGGGCAGGCCTTTTTACTATTGCTTTTGGTAGCATTAGCTATGGTATAATCAGAGGTAGGTTTAATTTCAGGGTGCTAAAAGAAAGTTTGAACTTTAACCATTTACCACAAGCATTTAAAGGGTTGAAAATCGTTCAAATTTCAGATGCTCATATTGGTAGCTTTCCAAGGTATCATTCTTCTGTAAAAAAAGCAGTGGAAATGATAAATAACTTAAAACCTGATATCATATTATTTACCGGAGATATGGTAAATAACTTGGCCGATGAAGTAGAAGGTTGGGATAAAATATTTGCAGGTATGCAAGCAAAAATTGGTAAATACTCAATTTTAGGCAATCATGATTATGGCGATTACATTGGTTGGCCAAGTATGCAGGCAAAAGAGCAAAACCTTGAAAAATTAAAGCAATACCACGCCAAAATGGGTTTTGACTTATTGTTAAACGAAAACCGAACTATTGAACTTAACGGAGAGCAAATTCATGTAATTGGGGTTGAAAATTGGGGTAAACCTCCTTTTGTACAGTACGGTGATTTAGCTAAGGCTACAAAAGGAATTCCAGAGGGTGGTTTTAATCTTTTATTGTCGCACGATCCTTCGCATTGGGATGAACAAGTAATCAAACAAACCAACATAGACCTAACTTTCTCAGGCCATACCCATGGAATGCAATTCGGAATAGAAATTCCGGGAATAAAGTGGAGTCCGGTAAAATATAAATACCCGCGTTGGGGAGGGTTATATAAAGAAGGTAGCCAATACTTATATGTTAATCGTGGTTTTGGCCATATTGGTTTTGCCGGCAGGGTAGGTATGCCACCTGAAATCACCTTGGTTGAATTAACCTAATTAACTTACAAATTTTTAATAGTGAACTAAGGTTTGAGTATTTATTGTAATATTGAATGTAATTTCTCCTCAATAAAACAAGATGAAAAACCTTAATCAAATCCTAAAAATATTATTGTCTTTGCCTTTTTTAGGCGCAGGACTTTTAAAAATCATTAAGCCTTACGATGAGATTATTGCAGACCCAGAACTTGGGTGGGTAAACGACTTTTCAGCTTCAACCGTTTTGGTTATTGGGGTTGTAGAAGTAATCCTAGCCTTAGGATTAGTAATTCCCGGGTTAATTAAAAAATTTCAATTTATTATTCCTATTTCCTCCATTGGTTTAGGCATTATTATGATTGGCGCTATGTATACCCATATTTCTAGAGATGAAGCCATTATGCAAAACATTGTATTACTTGGGTTTATTTTGGTAGTAACAGTATTGAATTTACATTTCCTAAAAAAGCAAAAAAATAGCTGATTTTTGGAGATTAGCTTTACTTAGCCATCTTTCAAGATAATTATAACTCCCAACCAAATACCTTTTTTAGTAAATCGGTTACGCGGTGAATAGGATCTTTTCTTATTTGAACTTCTTCTTCAGCCACTTTTGTAAAAAGCGCATTTAAAGCTTTTTGTGTTGTATGCTCAGTTAATGAATTGTTTTTGATTTGAGGATACAAAAACCCTTTTAAATAGGTACCTGTAATATCTCCGAAGTCATCGTATATGTCTATTTCAATAGAGTCTAATTTAAATTTGAATTCATTATCTTTTATTTCAATAACATCAATATTATTTTCAATAAGCTTTATGTTTTTGAATTCATTTTTAAGTACATATAATATTTGACCATTAATTTTCCTTAAACCGATGAAATCTGAAGAGGAATTTGAAATGTTCAATTGAAATTGTGATAATTCATTGGTGAACCAATTGCCTTGAACACCTTCAATTATTATATATTGGAAATTACAATTTTTAATACTTGGAATTGAATAATGAGATGTTCCCTGATACTCGCCAATTTTTGATGCCTTGCAATTTTGGACCCATAGCTGTTTTATAAATGCATCTTCAATTACCAGAGGAAAAAATGAGTTATTTATGAAAATCTTAAGAGGTAGGTTCAAAACATTAGAATCAATAAAAGACTCTAGAAAACCTTTTAATTCCTGACTGTATTGTGACCTAAGAATGCAAGACTTAAACTCATCAGGATTTATTTGCGCATTCGATAGGTAAACATTTTCAAATTCTAAAGAGTTTTTCTTTTTCAATAAAGCCTCAAATAATTCTCCATAAAAATCAACAGTATCAGTAACAACTAACTTTTCTTCTTGGCCAATAGCCATAAAACCCAATACCAAGAACCAGAAACTAAAAACCCATTTCCTCATTTGTGCAGTTTGCAACTAGAGTAGGGTTTTTGGAGCAAAGAGCAAAGATGGAAAGAGTAAGGACTGGTCAGAAAATGGAGAATGGATGATGGATGAAGGATAAAAGAAGAAGGACAGCTTTAATTTAGTTAGTTCAAGTTAAAGCTAAGTCCGAAACCAAGAATATGGCTACGTAATGGTGCTTCTATATTAAACTCATCTTCAAAAATGTAAAAGAGGTCTAAAGCAGCCCAATCGCCTTTGCCCATTTCTAACTTCATGCCACCTTCAAGCCGGTATTGGTAAAAGTCTTGAAGGTTAAACCTATGGCAGTAAAACAACTCAGGTTCGGTGTATAAGTAAAAGTCTTTCCCGAACTTTTTCACCAACTTAAATTGATACCTTATTCGGTAATCGGTTACATAAATAGGTTGGTCTAAATTCCATTGTAATCTCAAACGCTGTTTAAGCCACCATTTATTTGGAAGGTTATGATTTAATGATTGATCTATTTGAATACGATGACCAATTTCTTCCAACCCATCCGTAAATCTATAACCGGGAGAAAGGCGGTAAACATCTCCCAATTTAAAATTTAAGCCAACATCGTAAAAATGCCTTTCTAATTGAGCTACATTGTTGTTAAATCTAGCTTGCTGACCTAATTGTAGCTCAACATTTTTACCTAAGTTAACTTCTTGGCTAAGGCTTGTCCAAAGTCTAAAATCTTGTTGTTGTGCAAATGCAGGAAACAGCCAAACGGCCAATAATATGGAAGGTAACCACTTCAATTTAGCTGTTTCTACGATAGTAGATTTTAATTTTAGCCGAATCGCGCAAAAAGTCACTTTCCATTATTTCAAAGCGAATAATCTCTTTTCCTGTTCTTGCTTCTAAATCTTTTAAAAGAATGTCTTCTTTACCTTGGGTAAGGTTTTCAATTTTCTCGTAATGTACATTTTGAGATACAATACCTGAGGCAAACCCTTTTTCTAAAAAGGCTACGGTTGCTACTAAAAACACATTTATAAAAAGTAACTCGTATAGCGAGCTTGCCTGAAAACCAATGGCATTAATTACTGCCAATCCAATAATTACAAAAAGGTAAGTCATCTCTTTTACCGGAATGGTGGTAGTTCTATACCTCAAAATGGAGAAGATGGCAAACAACCCGAAGGCAAAACCTATTGAAAGTTCGGTTTTTCCAAAAAGGTGACAGATAAAGAAAATAAGCGGCGAGAAAACCATGTAAATAAATAGAAACTCACTGCCTTTCTTGGTAGGTTGGTATATTACCCTAATAATCATTAATGCGGCAATGGTGTTTATTCCCAATTTTACTAGTAATTGAACCAATCCTTGAATTTCTAAAGGCATGCCCATAATTGCACCTCCTGTTTCGTGTAACAACATCATACGGCTTCTAATTTGAATTCTTTGTTTAAAATGCGGAGCAAGGGTAAAAAATTATTCTTTTTCACCTCAGGATATAATTGCGAAATCCCTGAACAATATTTTGAAAATGAAATAGGATAACATTTTAGGTCTTTAAGCAATTTCATAAAGTCGCTACGTAGGCTTATACTCGGTTGTTTTACTTCTGCAATTACCATATCGCCATAAGTTAATGTTTTGCCATTTGCGGTATGGGTAAGGTTAAAATCAAAAGTGGCTTTTTCTTTAAAATATTTACTTGCTATGGTTATGCGAGAGTAAGAAATATCGATGGTTTTATTTAGGTTTTTATACTTGTGCAGGTATTTACTCCTTTTCCTAAGCTCCTCAAAAGGAAAATCCTCGTTTTGATTGTAAGGAATGCGCAGTTTCTCAACCTTATCTTTATTGGTACGCATTTTCTCTTCAAGGTAAGCCATCCCTGTTGTAGAGTAGGAGCGAGCCCTAATTTTTATTCTATTTAGCTTTCGTGCATGATGATCGTGGTAAAAAGCAAAATCAGGAGTATCAAAATATTGGTTACTATAATTTGTAACCCTGTTACCATTTACCTCTAATGCATGAGCAGCTTGAGCCTCAAACAATTGATTTATAAAAATATCAAACTTCAATTTAGGGATTAAGAATTTTATATCCACTCTGCGTTGCAGTGGAATTTCCTCTAATTTTTGAAGATCGAAAGAAGGAAGTTGATAAACTTTTTTCAATTAATAAACGGTAATGTAGATGTCTTCTACTTCAACATCGTTTTGGGCTTTTCCTATTTTAATCTCTTTAATGATAGGCTCTACCTCTTCGGGACATTGCCTGCACTCAGAATAAACATATATTTTATAGTCTCCAGGAAAAAGGTAGTTAAACTCATAATAACCATCATAAGAGGTACGTGTATCATCATCAGCCACAACTGTTTCGCTATTGCTATAAACAATGTAAACTCTTTCTTCCATGGCAGGGTATTCTGCAATAATGCTATTTTGAATACGCTCTCTTTTTTGAACGATTACCTTGCCTATAATGCTAGCTCTTCCACCTTCACCTTCGCTTTTTTCGCACCCCGCAAAAGGGAGCAAAGCAGCTGTTAAAATCACAATTAAAAGCTTTCTCATTGTTTTACTATTTTTTGAAGCGATACTTGAGTTTTTAACCAATAAATACCTGATTCAAAATCACTTATATTAATATTATTTATAGCCATTCCCGTAAAATCTTTAACCAACCTCATTTGAGCATCAAAGAGTTGAACCTCTTTAAAAATTTGTGGTAAATACACAATTTCTTTGGAAGGGTTTGGGTAGATACTCAGTTTATTGTTAGTTGTTAACTCATCTAATCCAACAGTTAAGTTTCCGTAACCTATAGTAGGGTACATATAGCGCCAATCTCCGGTTCCATTTGGATAGCGCCCATAAGACACATTGGTACTTTGTTGAGGATAATCTATTCTATCGGTGGTAGTTAATAAAGAGTTTGTTAATACAACGCTTTCGCCCTGCGCCGATAGACCAAAATTGGTGTGTAATCCGGGTTGCAGAATATCATCATCGCACCAAACTACCAAATAGCTATTGGGGGCTATAAACGTATCAGGAAAAGGCCATTTTGTAGGAAAACCGGGATCATCAGATAAATAGTAGCCCAATAAAAATATAGTATCGGTAGTACTTAGGTTCACTAGTTCAACCACATCATCGTATTCTCCATTTGGGTCGGCAACCATGTTGCCATTAGAAGCTAAAACCTCATTTATGTAAAACCCTTGCGCCGAGAGTTGAAAAGCGCTCCAACAAAAAAACAACACAAGGTAAAATCCTTTTTTCAGCATAATTATTTGTTATCGAAATATTAAGCTAAAGTAAAGCAGTAGTGTTAACCACCAATAAATATTTTTATCGATTAGTTAAAACTCTGCTGTTAATAGATGAACTGTAAAAAGAATTAATCCGCCTTTGAAACTGTTTTTATGTTATCACTATAAACTCTATCAATAAGCAAATGACGTGGGTCTATGGCTGCTTTTGCCGTTAACCTGTCTTTCAAAAAAAAGGTTGAATAGTTAAGCCAACTTTTCCAATTCCTCTAGCTCAGCCAATTGCTTCTCCCAACGGGCAAGGTATTGGTTTAATTCTTTTTGAACTTGGCCATGCTTTAAGGTAATTTCCTTTGATTTTTCAATATCTCCCATTAAATCGGGGTCAGCCATTTTGCTTTCTATTTCTTCTAGCTCAATTTCTTTAGCTTCTACTTTCTTTTCGGTGTTTGAGATATCTTTTTTTAGCCTTCTTATGTCTTTCTCAAGTTCTTTTTTCTGTTGATAATTCACCTTTTCAGATGATGCCTTTTCTTCCTTCTTTTTGGGTTCCGGCTTTTGAGGGTTAACTTCAAAACTTCTGAAGTTTTCGTGTTTTTTCTTTTCCAAGAATTCATCAATGGTGCCCAAATGCTCTTTTACCTTTCCATCAACAAATTCGTAGGTTTTATCGGTTAAAACTTGCAAAAATTCCCTATCGTGAGAAACAATTACCAAAGTGCCATTATACTCTTTTAAAGCATTTTTTAAAATCTCTTTTGAAGAAATATCCAAGTGGTTGGTCGGTTCATCCAATACCAAAAGGTTATAAGGTTCTAAAAGCAACCTTGCCATGGCTAACCTAGATTTTTCGCCACCTGACAGCACTTTAACCTTTTTATCAATGTCTTCAGCACCAAATAAAAAAGCACCTAACAAGCCTCTTAACCTAGATACATTTCTCCACTCGTCGGTAGCTATTTTATCTAAAGTATCAAAAACTGAAGCCTCCATATCCAAGGTGTTTTCTTGAACTTGAGCATAATAGCCTAAATGCACATTATGACCAATTTTTAATTCGCCACTAGTTGGTTTCATGCCATTTATGAGTTTTACCATAGTGGTTTTACCCATTCCGTTTTTACCTACAAATGCTACTTTTTCGCCTCTTAAGATTTCAAATTCAACTCCATTAAACACCACTTTAGTGTCGTAGGCTTTTTTTACGTTATCGGCCACCAATACCTTATCGCCAGACCTTGGAGCAGGAGGGAAGCTAATTCTGATGTCAGAGGTTGAAACATCATCAACTTCAACCCGTTCAATTTTTTCAAGCTGTTTTAATTTAGATTGGGCTTGTTTGGCTTTGGTATTCTTGGCTTTAAATCGTTCAATAAAACGCTCTTGCTGTTTTATGTATTGATCTTGATTTTTTTTGGCTGCCCGTTGCAACAAAAGGCGCTCTTCGCGTAGCTCTAAAAACTTGGAGTAATTTGCCTTGTAATCGTAAAGCTTGCCGTTAACCAACTCAAAAGTTCTATTGGTAACGTTGTCTAAAAACATCTTATCGTGCGATACCATCATTATACAGCCCGGATAGCTGTTAAAGAAATCTTCTAACCACATGATTGATTCAATGTCTAAGTGGTTGGTGGGCTCATCCAACAAAATAATATCGGGCATGGCCAATAGTATTTTTGCGAGCTCCACACGCATTTGCCACCCACCGCTAAACTCATTAATGGGTTTTTGAAATTCTTCGGGTTTAAAACCTAATCCTTTTAAAGTTCGCTCAGTTTTGCTATCAGTATCTGCAGCATCAAACATTCCTAGCTTCTCATGTAATTCAGAAAGCTTGGTGATTAGTTCCATGTAGCTATCGCTTTCATAATCGGTACGTTCAGCCAACTCATGCTCTATGCGTTTTATTTCTTTTTCTTTTTCAAGAATAAAGGCGAATGCTTTTTTGGCTTCGTCAAAAATGGAAAGGGTAGAGTTTACCCTAATTTCTTGTGGTAAATAGCCCACTGTTACATTAGGCTGAAAAACTATACCTCCTTCGGTGGGATTTATTAGTCCTTTAATCAACTTTAACAAGGTAGATTTTCCTGCCCCGTTTTTACCTATCAACCCAATATTGTCTTTGCCTGTAACTTGAAAGCTGATGTTCTTAAAAATGTCTGTACCTGAATATCCTGCGGTTAAACCTGAAACTGCTAGCATGCCGCAAATGTAATGGGCTTATGTTCACATAAAACTTGTTTTCTTTGTTGGGTGTCGAATAATTACATTCATGAACAGATTTTTTCTAATTCTTGGGGTTATTGTCCTAACCTTTTCGCAGTGTAAAATGAAAAAAGGGACTTCGAACTTAACTTCTTTAAGCCAATATAAAGCAGATGATTTAGGCTTAACTTTTAAAAATGGCATTCCCGTAATAAAGCTATATAGCCCAACGGCTGTTGATGTGAAGCTAAACCTTTACGACAACTCTGAAACTACCCCCACCCTAAGAGCAATTGAGGTAAAAAAAGATAACTACGGAATATGGACTGCCCAACTACTTCCTTCAGATATTGAAAAGTATTACACATGGCAAATAAAAACGGAAGAGGCTTGGTTGGCTGAAACTGTAGATCCCTACACCAAGCTAGTATCGGTTAATGGAAAACGAGGTTATATTGAAGATGTAACAGCCATAAAACCTG
Organism: Crocinitomicaceae bacterium; assembly: GCA_018623405.1. Lineage (GTDB taxonomy): Bacteria > Bacteroidota > Bacteroidia > Flavobacteriales_G > Salibacteraceae > JAAZVO01. The sequence continues at coordinate 13,438 of JAAZVO010000004.1, read as the reverse complement.
CGGGTTGGGAAAACGAATCCTATATTGAAACCTCACCTAATGATGCTGTTATTTATGAACTACACGTGCGTGATTTTTCAATTTCTCAAAATTCGGGATTACAACACAAAGGAAAATTCTTGGCTTTTACAGAAACAGGCTCAACTAACGAGCAAGGTGATAAAACGGGGTTAGATTATATAAAAGGTTTGGGAGTTACCCATATTCACTTATTACCCTTTTTTGATTACGCAAGTATTGATGAAGCAGGCGATTTAAACACCCAATACAATTGGGGATACGACCCACAAAACTATAATGTACCTGAAGGTTCTTATGCTACTGACATACGAAAACCGGAAACTAGGGTTTTTGAGTTAAAGCAAGCCATACAGGCAATACACAAACAAGGCATTGGTGTGGTAATGGATGTTGTTTATAATCATACTTCCTCTAAAAACGACTCTCCATTCGATTTAACTTATCCCGGAGGATATTATAGAAAAGATAAAACCGGAAATTTTACAGATGCTTCAGGTTGCGGAAATGAAACTGCAAGCGAAACTGCCCATTTCAGAAAGTTTATGATAGAGTCGCTAAAATATTGGGCTCAAGAATATAAAATTGATGGCTTTAGGTTTGATTTAATGGGCATTCATGATATAGAAATAATGAACCAAATTGCAATAGAATTAAGAAACATTAACCCAAATGTTTTGCTTTATGGTGAAGGTTGGACAGCAGCTCAAAGTCCATTGCCCGATTCTTTAAGAGCTTTGAAAAAAAATACATATAAGCTTCTTGATGTTGCAGCTTTTAGCGATGACTTTAGAGATGGTATAAAAGGTTCTGTTTTCGATGAAGAAGCGCCCGGATTTGCAAATGGAGGTGAAGGATTTGAAGAAAATGTAAAATTTGGAATTATTGGAAACATTGCCCACCCTCAGGTGGATATGAAAAAAGTACACTATTCCCAAAAACCATGGGCTAATGAACCTTTTCAAAGTATAAACTATGTTTCATGTCACGATAATCTTACACTTTTCGATAAGCTTTATGCCACGAATATCGAAGCGTCTGAAAAGGAAGTTTTACAAATGCAAAAACTCGCATTAGGGCTAGTTTTAACCTCTCAGGGTATTCCATTTTTACATGCGGGTAGCGAGTTTGGAAGAAGCAAAGGAGGAGTTGAAAATTCGTATAAAAGTCCTGATAACATCAATCAAATAAATTGGGAATTGATTACCAAAAATAAAGCCTTGGTAGAAGATGTAAAAGCCTTAATAAAAATTAGGAAAGAGTATGGTGTTTTTAATTACGGCGAAGCAGGCAAGGTGCAGAAAGGGATTAGGTTTTTAAATACACCGCAGCCTAATGTAATAGCCTGTGAATTAGATGGAACCTTGGTTGATGGAAAATCTGAAAAAGTTTTGGTTATTGCTAACGGAGGTACCGAGACTGTTCTTTTTCCTGTTGATTATGGAAACTTAAAGCCTATTTATGGTAATCCTAAAATAACGCCTGATGGAGCAAGAATTCCTGCTAAAACCATGGTAATTTTCGCTAAATAAAAGCTTATGACCTTTGCAGAGCTGATTTTAACTTATTACCAAAACATAAAAATTCCAAAGCAAAAGCTGCCCAATAACATTCTGTGGATTGACAATATTTTTACTGAGGAAGTATTGCAAACCATGCATACTTTTTACCATAAATATTTTAGCGATAACCAAGAAAGAATAATGCTTTTAGGTATTAATCCGGGAAGGTTTGGCGCAGGTGTAACCGGAATTCCCTTTACAGACCCAATTAATTTAGAAGAGCATTGCGAAATACCCAATGAATTTGAAAAGCGCCATGAACTTTCATCTAAATTTATTTATGATGTTGTTACGGCTTTTGGTGGACCTAAAAATTTCTTCTCGAGGCTTTATATTACTTCTATTTCACCAATTGGTTTCATAAAAGATGGAAAGAATATCAATTACTATGATGATAAAGCATTGGAGGAAATGCTATGGATTTGGATGAAAAAGCAAATTGCCACACAGCTCAAGTTTCCAATTTCTAATAAAGTAGCCTTTTCAATTGGTGCAGGTAAAAATTTAAAAGCATTGCAAAAAATGAATGAGGAGGAAGGTTGGTTTGAAAGGGTAGAGGCCTTGCCACATCCGCGTTGGGTGATGCAATACAGGCTAAAACGTAAGCAAGATTTTATTGAGGAGTATTTAGAGAAGATAGCTTAACGTCATTCCTTAGAGGAATCCCGATTGTTTTCGGGATGACGAGTAAGGAATCTGAAGACAAAAGAGATTCCTGCTTTGGCAGGAATGACGAACAAAACTCTTACAACCCAAACAACTTCTGAATTAACCTGCCTAACCACGATTTTTTATGACCTCGTTTGGCTTTTTCAATCTTTTCTATTTCTGAAACAACCATAGGGTTTACTGGCTTTTCTTCTTTTTGTTTTCTCTTCTTAACTGCCTTGGGCTTTGGTTTAGGCTGTTGCTTTTTTTCTACTTGTTGTAGATAATGTGCTTTTCTTTTTTCTTCTTCAACCTTTTTTCTGCGGGCTTCCTTGCGTTTTCTAGCTTTTTCTTCGCGGGCTTTTTGCCTTTTTAACTTTTCCTCATAAGATTCAAAGTTCTCTTTTCTGTTTCCTCTGCCTTTGCGGTTATTTCGCCTTTCTCTTCTTTCTTTTCTTTCTTCTTCGGCTTTTAACTCTTCCTCCGTTTTTTCTTTTGGCTTTGGTGGCTCAGGTAATTCTATTTTATCAAGCACCTTCGGACCTGAAAGCACTACTTTTTCTCTTTCTACTAGAGGTGCATTTTCAATAACCGCCTTAGGAACTTCACCGGTAATTTCAACAGGACCTTCCGGTTTTTCTTCCTCCGAAGGGTTTTCAGTTTTTACATCTTCTTCAGGCTCAACAACAGGCAATTCCTCAACCTTTCTTTCGTCAACAGGCTCTTGGTTTTCATCATTTGAAAAATGGGCTAACACTTCTTTTTCCCAATCCTCCTCAATTTTTAAGTTAAGATTTAATTCTAACTCAAGACCTTTCTTTTCATTGATTAAGTCTAAGATTTTCGATGGTTTTTCCTCTAATTGCTTCGCTAATTGTCCTAACCGCATTCCTCTAAAATTTACGCCGCGAAATTAGCAATTATTCGTGCTAAATAAGAACCATAAATTATGAACTTACTGTACTAAAACTTGTTACACCAATCAATTATCGTAAAACTGAAAATAAATTCGGTAAACCATTTAATTAGGGTTAGTTTTGCAAAATTTTTAAGGGAAGAATGACTATAAATTCCATAGATTTTCAAGAGCGAACGGTAGGGAAAGACCTCTATGAGTATCAGCATGACGCTATTGAGAAGATATTTGAAGAAATAGAAATACACCCTGACCACATCAACCTTTTATTCCAGCTACCAACAGGGGGCGGAAAAACCGTAATCTTCTCAGAGTTTGCCCGAAGATACATTAAACAATATCAAAAAAAAGTATTGGTGCTTACTCACCGCATTGAGTTGTGCAGGCAAACTTCAGACATGCTAAATGAGTTTGAAGTAAAAAATAAAATCATTAGCAGCAAGGTTAAAGAATTGCCAGATGAAGATGATTACCACTGCTTTGTAGCAATGGTTGAAACCTTAAAAAATCGCTTTCGCGATGAAGCTATAGAACTCAAAAACTTGGGGTTAATCATAATTGACGAAGCACATTACAATGCATTCAGGAAGCTATTTAAATACTTTGAAAACCATATAATTTTAGGTGTTACTGCAACCCCTATGAGCTCTAACAATAAGTATCCTATGAAAGAATACTACAATGAGCTAATCATGGGACACTCAATACAAGAGTTAATAAATAGAAGGTTCCTATCAAAGGCAAATTACTATTCATACAATGTTAGACTTGGCGCATTGCGCATTGGCAGCAATGGTGATTATACCGTTGAATCCTCAGAGCGGTTATACAGTAATGAGCTGATGCAAGAGAAACTTTTGCACGCCTATTTTGAACATTCAAAAGGTAAAAAGACCCTTATTTTTAATAATGGTATAAACACATCTCTAGAAGTAGAAAGAACTTTTAGAATGGCGGGCTATCCGGTAAGGCATTTAGACCACTCTTGTACAGATGTTGAAAGAAGAGATATTTTAAAGTGGTTTAAAGAAACTCCTGATGCCATCTTAACTTCCGTAAGTATTTTAACTACAGGTTTTGATGAACCCTCTATTGAAACAATTATTATAAACAGGGCAACCCGTTCACTCACCTTGTATCACCAAATGATAGGAAGGGGCTCTAGGGTTTTACCCAATAAGTCAGAGTTTAACATTATTGATCTTGGTAATAACATCCACCGTTTTGGACTTTGGCATGAGTTTGTAAATTGGAGAGAAATATTTAAATACCCTGAGCAGTTTGTAGATAATATTCGCTCTGACGATGAAATTGAACGCGATTTCATCTATGTAATGCCTGATGAAATAAAAAAGAAATTTGCCCTTTCTGAAGATATTACCATCGATATTAAAAAAGAACACCAAAAAGCTATTGAGCTTGGCTTTAAATCAAATAGGGTAATGGAGTTAAGTATGCTTCAGCATGCTAAAATGTGCGCCGAAAACTCTGATGGCGATATTGATGAAGCCTTCAAGTTAATTGAGCTTTTAGATGAAGACATTGACGACCGTATTAGAAGATACTCTTATTGCATTGCAAAGGGTACAGACAATTACCTGCAATGGTTAAAAGAAGATTATCTCACCAAGTTGCGCATTAACACCCGAAAAAAAGTTATGGAATTGCTACAGGCTTAACCCAAGCCTAACCTATGCAACTCTTCAGTGGCTTTTGCACAGCCTCTTTTCTGCTTGTAATTAAACCAATCATCACCCAAAATAGACCGCATTAGTTCATCTACATGAGTTCTAAAGGCAACATTTATGAATCCTCGTAACCAGTTTACAGGATTTAAGCTCAATGCCCTTTGGTTTATGGCATAACCACCCTCTAAATTTTTAATATAATGCCAATACCCACTAGGCATAAACAAGGTATCTCCGGGCTCTAAAACACAATGGTAACCTTTTACATATTTAAAAGCAGGATAGTTCTTTAAATCAGGATATTCTGGGTTTATTGGGCTATGCACATTAAAAGGATAACGGTAAAGTAGCTTAGAATATTCGGGAGCAAAAAGATAAACCTCTTTGCGGCCGTGTAATTGAGTTAAGAAAACATTACTCCAATCCATATCTTGATGCATTCTTACTTTGGCGCCTTTGCTACCAAAAAACATAAACGGAATGTTTCTTAAATACAAATTGGTTAGGGGAGGGAAACTAAAATCTTCTCTTAATTCGGGCTTTACCTTCAAAATATTAAAAAGAAAAAGTCTCAAATCTTCTTCACTATCTGAGGTAATATGGTCAATATATTCACCAAATGGCATTTTATAATGTGGAGATTTGAATGACCTGTCGGGTGTTTCTTTTTGTCCATCAAAAACACCAATTTCAAAATTGCCTAAAATCGATTTAAAAAAGTCAGGTGTCCACTTATTGTATGCAGGATAATCTTTCCATAACCCACGCAATATGACAGGCTTTTCAGGTTTTAAATAATTCTTTTTAAATTCTTTTTTTTGATATATCCTCAACTATATCAATTGGTTGGTATTTTTCTTCTTTCATAACCGATATAATATATTGAAAATAAAGTAATTAAGCAAATAACGTTACAGCATTTAATCAAATGATGTACCTGATTTTAATAAAATGTCAATTTTTCAGATTTTACAATTACCCCGATTAAAAGGTTACTTTTGCAGCCTAAATTTTAATTCCCCTTTTTGATTTCATTTAAACAACTGGGATTATCCGATAGAATATTGGAAATCCTTAATTCCATAGGTTTCGAAGAACCTACTCCCATCCAACAAAAAGCTATTCCACAACTTCTGCAACCTGAAACCAAAGACTTTATTGGGTTGGCGCAAACAGGAACAGGAAAAACTGGTGCGTTTGGTTTACCTCTAATTGATTTAATTAATGCTGACAATAATTCAGTTCAGGCATTAATCATGGCTCCTACAAGAGAGCTAGGTCAACAAACGGCGCAACAGCTTACCATGTTTTCAGGTAACTACAAAAAAGTTAACGTAGAAGTAGTATATGGAGGAGCTGCAATATCTAATCAAATAAATGCCTTAAAAAGGCCTACCCAAATAGTTGTGGCAACACCGGGCAGGTTACTTGATTTAATTAGAAGAAAAGCTATTTCGCTAAAAAACATTCAATATGTAGTGCTCGATGAAGCAGATGAAATGCTGAATATGGGCTTTAAAGAAGATATTGATGAAATTCTCTCGCATACTCCAGACTCTAGAAATATTTGGCTTTTTTCTGCAACCATGCCTCCGGACATAAAGAAGATTGTAGATAAATTTATGACCAACCCTGTAGAAGTTTCTATTGATAGGGGAGAGAAAACGAATAAAGATATTTCACATCAGTACATTGTGGTAAAAACAAGCCACAAAGTGCCTGCAATGCTTCGCTTTTTAGATTTAAACCCTGAAATGCGCGGGGTAATGTTTTGTAGAACCAAAAGAGAAACCCAAGAAATTGCAGATGCTATAGCCAATAAAGGTTATGGAGTAGAAGCATTACATGGCGACCTATCTCAAAAGCAAAGAGATTCTGTTATGAATCGGTTTAAGTCTAGGGCAATGCAATTGCTTATTGCAACAGATGTTGCAGCTAGAGGTATTGATGTAAATGACTTAACCCACGTTTTTCACCATAACATTCCCGATCAGCCTGAAAGTTATACCCACAGAAGTGGTAGAACTGCAAGAGCCGGAAAGAAGGGAATCTCTATGGCATTAATTAATCCGAATGAAGAGTTTAAGGTTAGAAACCTTGAGAAAAAACTTAAAGTAACCTTTGAAAAGGTTAGAATACCAACAGGTACCGAGTTAATTACAAGTAGATTAGACCATTGGGCTAAAATTACATCTAACATTAATGTAAACAAAAAAGCAATGGATGTGCTTACCAACATAGCACCCTATTTTGAATCGTTATCTAAAGAAGAACTTCTACTTAGGTTAATTACCAAACAGCTTGATGATTTACACGTTGAAGAGCGAAACGACCTTAACGAAGATGCCTCAAGCAAGCGGCAAGACAGAAAGGACCGTAAAGAAAAAGAAAGGAGTACTAGAGGCGATTCTAGAGGTAAAAGTTCAGGAAATAACAGATATTTCATTAACTTAGGCACAATTGATGGCGTTACCTCAGGAGATTTAGTACACTTTATCGCTGAAATTGGCAACTTTAATACTAGTAACATCTCCAACCTTAAACTGCTTAAAAACTGCGCCTACTTTGATGTAGATAAGGGCAAAGATTCTAATTTAGGGAAGAAGTTTGAGGGTATTGAAATTGATGGTCGAGCCATTAGAGTTAATCATGATGATGACAATTTCAAAAGAGAAAAAACACCATCAAAAGGTGGTTATAACAGGAATAGACCAAAAAGTAAAAAAAGTGCTCCTAAAGGGAGAAAAAGATTCAGATAAAAATCAATTATATTAATGGGAAGATCACAAGAAACATTTAGTAAGAAAGAAAAAGAAAAGAAAAAGTTAAAAAGGCGTCAGGAAAAAGCTGCTAAAAGAGAAGAGCGTAAAGCCAACTCAGAAGGTGGAAGCTTGGAAGCCATGATGGCTTACGTTGATGAGAACGGTCAAATTGTTGACACACCACCAGACCCGGCTAAAAAAACCAAAATAAAAGCCAAGGATATTGAAATTGGAGTTCCTAAGAAAGAGGAGCAAGAAGAAGAAGAATTAGTTGGAAAAGTTGCTTTTTTCAACGAGAGCAAAGGCTATGGCTTTATCAATAACATCAACAACGGCGAGAAATATTTCTTTCATGTAAATGGATTGTTGGAAGATGTTGCCGAAAATGATAAAGTAACTTTCGACTTAGAAAGAGGACCTAAAGGCATGAATGCCGTTAGCGTAAAAAAGGTTTAAAGCCTAAAAATCAAAATTTTAACCTAACTCACTTTAGTTAATTTTTGTACATTGGTTGAAACCAAAACTCAAACCAATGAACACAACACAAAAATTACCCATCCATTTTTGGATAGTAGGTATTCTCGCACTTTTATGGAATTTAATGGGCACAGAGTAGTATTCAAAATAATCTATTTAACATAATATTAATTATAGGGTATTTTAAAGAATTTCCATAATACGAGCTGTAAGCTAGTATATGGCATAGTTTAAGTTCTCGGCAAACTTGTTTGACTATAACGACAAAGAAATTATTTCAAGGAAATTCGATTTCCTAAAATCCTTGTTTGATGCCTTAGCTTCGCGCAGGATGGCTCAAATGGCCTCGGGGCATTTGCCCTATGTCAAGGAAATTCGACATTATTTGAATTAAATATATTTTTCATTCTACGAACGAAAAAATTATTATTCTAAAGTTAGCTCCACTGAATCACTTCGTTTTTTTCTCGTATTCGATAAAATGTACAGGATTTAAAATTCTATGCGATTGTCAGTTAGTTAATTATTTCTTTAAAAAACTAACAAATGCTAAAGCATTTCTCAGTGATTAATCCCAAAAGCTTTCGGGATTAAGGAGAAATTTGGCGTATTTAAATTTTTTATAAGCATCGGTTCATAATTTGCTAAAACACTCCTATTTTAAAAAACCACTCATTTAAAGCCAACGGCAAGTGCCCTGCATTTAAGCATTCTCTCTAGGCTATTTAATTTCTTTCGATTAAAATATTATGTTAAGTAGAAATATTCTAAATGAATACTTAAACAAAAAACCCCCAACTTTTCAGTTGAGGGCTTATGTTAGTTTTTAACTGTAACCTTTTTAAGGTTGTATATAACTTATTGAGATTCCTGCTCCCAATAGCTATCGGGAGGAATGACGAAAATAAAAATTAAGCTTCTTGAGCTTCGGTAACTAATTCTTTATCGATAATTTGTTTTAAAGATTGCTTTGGTAAAGCTCCGGCCTGCATCATAGGTTGCTTGCCTCCGGTTGGAATAAATAAAATACTAGGAATACTTCTAATGCCAAAAACAGCACTTAGCTCCTGCTCTACTTCAGTATTTACCTTATAGATCTTTAACTTACCTGCATACTCATCTGAAAGCTCTTCTAAAATAGGTGCTACCATTTTACAAGGTGCACACCAATCAGCATAAAAATCTATGATTGCAGGCACTTCGCCTTCGTACTTCCATTCTTGCGACTGCTCATAGTTAAAAATGTCTTCTTTAAATTTTTGAGTGGTTAGTTTTATTGTTGCCATAATTCAAATTTTGTGCAAAGTTGAGCATCTTTATTTAGCTGTTATGTAACATTTGAAACATAAGGTTTGCTTACCAATTGGGATTATTATTGTTCTCGATACATAGTTCTCCTTTGTTGGAGAACAATACCTCCCTTCCGGTAGGCAAGGCTCGAACAGACATTCTGCAATAATTAGAATTTTAGTGTGCCTCTCTCCTACTAGCGTTGAGTGAATTGATATACGTTGGATTTTGGGAGATTCCTGCATCCCGATAGCTATCAGAACAGAAAGGACTTAATAAAAGAATTGGCCTTAATTTGCACTTTACCTTAAACCAAAATATCATGTTAGCATTTGGCAAAGTCCAAAAACTCAAAATAGCAAGTATTGTATCTGTTGGTGCATTTTTATCTGATGGAAAAGGAAATGAAGTACTGCTACCAAAAAAGTATGTAGATGCTGAAGATGCAATTGGTGATGAATTAGAGGTGTTTATTTTTAATGATACCGAAAACAGACCTGTTGCCATTAAAGAACGACCTAGCTTGCTAGTTGGAGAAATTGGTTTTTTAAAGGCAGTAAATATCACAGTGCATGGCGCCTTTATGGAATGGGGAATTTCAAAAGATTTGTTTGTGCACTTTAAAGAGCAATATTCTGATATGGAGGTAGGAAAATACTATCCAATTTATGTGTATTTAGATGAGCAAAATCGCATGGCTGGTTCCTCTAAAATATCAAAGTATTTGTCAACTGAAACACAAGATTTAGAGATAAATCAGGAAGTGGATCTATTGATATTGAGAAAAACTGAAATTGGCTATGAAGTGGTAATTGACAATACCTACAAAGGATTACTCTATCAAAACCAAATTTTTCAACCCATTAACCAAGGAGATAGACTAAAAGGATACATTCAAAAAATTAGAGAAGATAATAAGGTTGATGTATCGTTAAAACCAAGCGGATATGCAGGCATTAAAGGAGAAGCAGACGAGCTTTTGCAAAAGTTGAAGGATTATGAAGGTTTTTTACCGCTTCATGACAAATCTTCGCCCGAAGAGATAAAGGAAACCTTGAACATGAGTAAGAAATCATTTAAAAAAATGGTTGGATTACTCTATAAAAACGGTAAAATTGAACTTACCTCAAAGGGAATAAAGAGTCGTACTGTTCCTTAATAAAACAGAAATTCAACTCTTATGTTATCGGATTTTGCCTAATGTTAAACTCAAACTCTTCAGGGTTTTTCTCATGTAAGAACTTTTGTATGACTTCTTCCTCTGTTTTTCCTCTAAAATAAGACTGGTAGGTTTGACCTTCATTCAACTTTTTCCAAGAAATGGTAAATGATTTTTCTTCTTCTGCCAAATGCTGTTGTTGAATGTAACCAATCATTTTCTCTAAACAGTCTATTGATGATTTACCTAATGCGCTATGCAAAAGCATATATTCATCATGTATGGGATTAAACGTAAGCAAATGAAGCTCTACTGTATTTTTTGAGTTAATATGAATATGGTAATCGAAATGGGCTGTAACACCATTGTCTCGATGCAACATTTTTTGAATTTGACTTTCTAAACGAATTCGTTTGGTTTTATTTTTTGCCATGACGGTTTAATGTAGTTTCAAATATCAGCATTTTGATGGTCTAACTGCCATTTTAATAAAACAGCTTTTCCAAAAGTTCCAATCCCTGAATTAAAAAGAATAAGCCCCGCCAACCCTTCTAAAAACCAAAAAGCAAAGGTTACCCCTTCTACTCTATTCATTACTGCATCACCAATAATTGAAAGGCCTAAGCCTAAAAGGCTCATTGCAATGCCTCCGGTAATTAGCCACCTTAATTTAAGATTCATTTTTTATTTGCTAAGCTAGCAATAACAAATACAAAAAACAGGGCAAAAAAAATCCCTTCCGAAAAACCGAAAGGGACCTTTTAAGCATGGTTTAAATATCTTATTGAATGTCGCTAACAGCATCTACTGCTTCAACTGCATCCATTGCTTCTTCTTCGCCTTCTTCAGTAGCCTCACCTTCTGCAGCTTCTGTTGCGGTAGTATCTTCAGCTGCTTCAACCGCAGGCTCTTCAGCAGGCATTTCTGCCGGAGCCTCCTCCACAGGTGCTTCTTCAACTACCTCTTCTGTTGCAGCTTCTTCTCCATGTGCTTCGCCTTCAGCATGACCACCGCCACCTAAAAACATAAATGCACCGGCACCGCCGCCACCAAGCACTAAAATGATAATGATGATAAGTAATAGTTTACTTTTTTTCTTTTTTGGTTTTGCTTCCTCTGCTGTTGCCTCGCTATGGCCGCCTTCGGCTTTTTTGGCTTTTGCTTCTAATCTTCTTTTTCTTCCTTCTCCGTATTTATTGTCTAAATGAGCTAAAACAGTGTCTTCGTGTCCGTCGAACTTTTCAGCGATTTCATCAATAAACTTGGCTTTTTCAGGCTTATACTCAGCAAAAAAAGCTTCTAACTTTTCTTTAAAAGATTTAGGAGCAGCAACTTCCTCGCTACTTTCTTGTGCCTCTTGTCCTTGCGCTTCTTGTTCTTCGTTTTGGTTTTCCAACTCTTTGCTCATAGGTGTTTTTTTACGGTTTTGAATAAAGTTGTCCAAACATAAAAAAATAGATTAAATATTGGACAAAAAAAAGTCCCAATCCTTTCATTGGAATGGGACTTTCGATAAATTATTTGGAAATTTATTTATTTAACTTTTCGTATTTTTCAGTTTGACCCGTTCTAACATAAACTTGTTTTAAAGAAACAAGGGTGTTTTGATCTTCAGGATTTAACTCATAAGCTCTTTCTAAATATGGAGTAGCTTTTTCGAAAAATTTATTGGCATCTGCCTTACAAGCTTCGTATTTCTTGTTATCCATAATTTCGTTACAAGCATTTATGGCATCTGCGCCACTGTTATAGTACAATACTCCTAAATTGTAAAAAGCATCAAAGTTTTCATTGTCGAATTCAACTGATTTTAAATAATCTGCTTCAGCTTTTTCTAAATCACCTTTTTCGTTGTAAATGGTTCCTCTCGCATAATAAAATATTGCATTTGAAGGATCATTTTCAATAGCGGCATTTAAGTTTTCTAAAGCAGCATCAAACTCTTGATTCTTTAGGTAAATGTTTAACTCAGTAGTAATAATTGGCTGACTGTTAGGATAAGCCTTTCTTGCTTTTTTCAAAACTTCTTTGGCTTTGTCTTCTTGCTCATTTTTTAGATATAATGTAGCCAATTCAACCCAAGTATTGTCTTCTCTGTAGTTATTGTCAATACACTTTTGATAGTACTCTGAAGCAGTTTCCACATCACCAATTAAATCGCTAGTTAAAGCAACATTGTACATAGAAAGGGTATCAACCACACCAAAATGACTATTTACATCTTCACAGATTTTGAAGTAATCTCTAGCTTTTGGGTAATCTTTAGCGTTGTATGCCTCAATGCCCACATTAAAAGCCATAGGATACATTGACTTGTATCTTCTATCTAAATCATCTTGATCTAATTTTTTAGAGTCTTCTAATCCATAAACTGTTTTGTATGATTCATAGGCTACTTTAACAGGATCAGGATGAAGATCTTTGTAGGCTTCATCTTGGGTTCTTGCAATGCTTACATAAATGTTTCCTCTAAATAACCAAGCTTTCCAAAAACCTGATGTTGTAGGGTCCTTAACTGCGTCGTCAATGGCTTCTTTGGCCTTGTCTAACTCTCCGTATCGCTCATAATTATAGGCACTAGTAACTTTAGACTTCTGCGCCCAAATTGCGGTTGAACAAAATAAAAATAATGCTAAAAGTTTGATTTTCATGTTTTTATAATTTTCGGTTCAAAAATAAACAAAGAACTGAGAATTCCTTGTTAACCTTACTTAAACAACTACTTTGCCATTAATCTTCAGTTGGTGTTTCGGGTGTGTTATCTACCTCTCCTGCAGACTCTTCGCCTTCCTCATTTTCATCGGTTAAGGCTCTATCTTCTTCAGGGATTTCAATTTTCGCAACAGAAGCAATCTGATCATTTCCTTTAAGATTTATCAACCTAACACCTTGCGTGGCTCTACCCATTACCCTAATAT
>JAAZVO010000111.1 GCA_018623405.1 Crocinitomicaceae bacterium | reverse complement strand
CCAATTCCAATTTTCTTCTGATATAGGTTGGTGGGTGTTTTCTTCCATGTTTCCAAACAACCCGGTAGAAAGAATAGCTTGCTGTAAAAAAATTCTACCATCATTAGAAAGTACAGCTAATAGAAGCAATATAAAAAACACATCTGATGCTTTTCCCCAAAGCGTTTTTTGCTTAAACTTTTCCCATTGTCTTTTCAAGAAATTCATCGCACAAAGCAAAGTATTATTATCAGTAATATTTGTAATTAATCGTACATTTTTAAATGAAAATAAATTAAGGTTTAATCTTTCATCAAATCATAAAATGCAATGAAATAACTATCATTGAATGCAGAAAGGTCATTTAAAAATGAGCAAACTACACTTACCACTACTTTTCATTGTAATTCTCATTCAAATTATAGTATTAAGCTGTTCTGAGGATTCAACTTCATCAAATAAAGAAGTGTTGTTTAACTATCCTGCGTTACCCAAGCCTAAAACTTCTGTGGTTCACTTGCCAATATCAATTCCTTTAGCTGAAATAGAACAATTGGTAAACAGTAAAGTAGGTAAGGTATTACTCACCAAAAAAAACATTGATACCGATAAAGTTTTGATTGAAAGCCTAGAGGTGATAAGAACAGGTAACTTATTGTTAAGCACAAAAAACAATAAATTATATTGGGAAGTGCCATTAAAGTTTAAAATAAAAGCATCACCAAAACAAAAACTTTTACAATTAAATTTTTTACAACATTTAGAGTTAAACTTTGGGCTTACTTTTATTTTAGAAAGTGAAGTAGAACTGCTTAAAAACTATCATTTACAAACACATACCACTTTAAAAAGCTACAATTGGGAAGATGAACCCGAACTAAATTTTGGTAAGCTTAATTTTTCGCTTACAAAGGCTTTAGCCAAACAAATTGAGGAAAACAAAAAGGTTTTAATTCCGAAATTAGATTCTTTAATTTCTAAAAAAGTAGACCTAAAAAATGCGGCATATAAAATTTGGGAAAACTTGCAAACGCCCAAGCCAATTAATAAACAGTTGAATTTGATTTGGTTTTGCATGAAGCCGGAACAAATCCATGCAAGTCAGCCAATTTTTAGTAATAATCAAATTAAAATTCCTCTCGATTTAAAAACAAAAACAGAGGTATTATTTACGGATAGTATTCCATTGAATAACAACATCATTTACCTGATTTAAAATTTGAGAAAATTATAGACAACGCGTTTGATATCAAAATTTTAGCAAAAATACCTTATGCAGTATTGAATCAATATTGGAATATACTCATTAAAACAAACACTTATAAAATACAGGGTCAAGAACTGGTTATTGAAAACATCGCTTTTAGAGGAATGGGAGAGGAGTTGGGAATTGAAGTTACTACCTCAGGGGTAACCGAAGCAACAATTTTATTTTCAGGAAAACCAAAAATCGACAAAGAAAATTGGGTATTGTATGTTACCAATTTTGATTTTGAAATGTCAGCATCTGATTTATTGGCAGATTGTGCTGCAATGCTTTATGGAGATGAGTTTAAAAAAATTGTAAGTACTTTGCTGTACTTCCCACTAAAGGGTAAACTTATGATTTTACCTATTGTTTTAGAGGAAGCTTTAAACAAAGGCGAAAAGGCTGAAAAAAGAACGATTTCAATTCCTGAAATGGACTTTAACCTCAATGACCCTATTGTACATAAAGACACATTATTTTTGGAGTTACAAGCAATGGGAAAAGCGAGTTTAAATATTGAATCATTTCAATAAAATACCCCTTTGCGCATAACAATTACAATATCCTATTAAATTTATAATATGACTAAAGCAACAATAAACACCGAAAAAGGAACCATGCAGGTAGAGTTATATGATGATGCAACTCCAAACACTGTAAAAAATTTTGCAACCCTAAGTAAAGATGGCTTTTACGATGGCTTAACCTTTCATAGGGTAATTCCAAATTTCGTAATTCAATGTGGTTGTCCTGATGGTACCGGTGCCGGAGGACCAGGTTACAGTATTGATTGCGAAACAGATGGAGAAAAGCAATTTCACGATAGAGGAGTATTAAGTATGGCCCACGCAGGAAGAAATACCGGAGGTTCACAGTTTTTTATTTGCCACAGCAGAGAAAACACTGCTCACTTAGATGGAAACCATACTTGTTTTGGTAAAGTGGTAGAAGGCTTGGAAATAATAGATGAAATAAAAGCAGGAGATAAAATAATTTCTATTGAAATAGCATAAAAAACGACAATTAATACTTTATTAACTCATCAATTTCTCTGCTAAATCCTCCTGATATTATTGGAAACCTACACCAAGTTTTTGGGTCTACATTGTAGTCATCAAAATGAAAACTAGGCGCATACCTTTCTCTTTTCCACTGATTATAACTCCATAACCTAAAAAACTTTGCAATGTATGTTTTGATTTTTCCATGGGGCCATGGAATTTCCTCGCACAGTTCGTCGAAAACCTCTATAGGGCTTTTCCATTCACCAATTGCTTTTTGCTCAATTTTATTTAGAATAAAGTAAGGCATTAGGTCGCCCTCGTCAGATTGTTTTTCTTTATGAGGCCTAAGCTCTGCCGAAGGGTCCAGGTTATTTACATCCTGTAACCCTTCATATCCCAATTCTTCTTCTGCCCAAAGCAAATATCTCCTAACAAAGTGTTTATCCACGCCTGCAATTGGAGACAAGCTTCCTGCAGTATCTCCGTCCATTGTTGCATAACCAACAGATGCTTCACTTCTGTTTGATGTGGTAATTAGTAACTTTTTTAGTGTATTGGCCAAAACCCAAACACCCGGTGCTCGCATTCTACTTTGAATGTTTTGAAGTGTTATATCGTCTTTTTCCCAAGTTAGTTTTCGGCCTAAAACAAATTCAGCTTTTTCGATAACACTTTCAATTTCTTCATCAACAGACCATAAAAAGAATTCTGCTCCTAAGCTATTTGTAAGCTTTCTAGCGGATTCGTAGGTTTCTGAACTAGAGTTTTCAGTAGATTGATAAACACAGGTAAGTAGCTTTTCGGTTACATAATTTCTTTTCTTAAACTCAGGCCAATTTTTTGAACCTTCAGGAACTTTAAAATCGAACATCTGAGCAATATCATCCATTGCGTAATGCCGCATCATTCTTCTAATGGTATGTGCCACCAATACGGCGCAAAGCGATGAATCTGCACCACCACTTAAGGAAAGTACAAACCCTCTAGATTTTGTTTTTCTAACATAATCAAATAAGGCAAGGGTAGAGGCAATGGTAAATTCTTCGTTTTTAAAAAACCAATCTGTAGGCCTATGCTCACTCGATTTACTTGGGTCTTGTGTATCTACAGTTACCAAATGGCAATCTACTTTTTTAAATGATAATCTTTCGGCTTTATATTTTAATCTTCCATTTTGATGAAATTGAAGGTCTCCATCAAAAATCATTCTGCCGGCTTCATTCCCTAACAGGTTTACCAATAGAAATGAGCAGTTATACTGTTTGGTAAGTGATAAGCCTAATTCTTCCCTTACCATAGTTTTACCAAACGCAAAATGGCTTGCACTAGGGTTTAAAATTACTTCGCAGCCTCTTTTAATTAAACTATGAGCTGTTCTTTGCTCACCTTTCCATGCATCACGACAAATTTCAATTCCAATTTTTACTCCATTTTGTTCATAAATAAGGTCTCCAACTTCGCAAGTTTGCCCGGCATACGTAATAGTTTGAGATGTTCCTTGTGGCCAACTTTTAAACCATCTTGGCTCGTAATGCACGCCATCATCTGCAAGGTGGTGCTTTAGGGTGATGCCTAATATTTTCTTGTCACTAATTACAATTACGCCATTATACCTTTCATTATTTACCAAAATAGGCAAACCAAAAGCTATTGTAATACCTTCGGTTCGTGGAATGAGGTTTTGTACTTCTTTTTCGCAACTTTTATATAGCCAATTACTTAAAAATAAGTCTTGACAACCATAACCGGTTAAAGCTAACTCGGGTAAAACAAGGAATTCTGCACCTAAAGATTTAGCCTCCCCAAGCGCTTTTCCAATATTTTCAAGGTTATTATCCCAATCTAAAGGCGTTTGATTTAAAGAGGCAATTGCAAAGTTTATTTGAGCCATTTGGGTAAATTAAGAGGGAGAATAATTTAATAGTTCATCCATAGTTTCAACTGAAACTGCATGGTAATTAGGTCTTGCCTTTTCATAAATAGATTGGGCTTTCTCTAAACCATAATTGGAGTTTTTTAAAGCCTTATACAATGGAGTTAAAAACTTTCTTCTGCCAACATTTACTAGAAATGAATCTAAAGGCTGTTCTGCAGGGGTATAACTTTTGGGTATTGTATTCATAAACCATGCAGCTAAAATTTCAGCATTACCGGAATTGGTAAATCCAAAAGCTTCATCTAATTCTGTTAATTGGTCTAAAGTAAGGTCTATAGGTAAATGCCTTAAGAAATGAAGCCATTCATGGGTTGTCCATTCTTGCGTATTTAAGTTGTTGGCTTTTTTTCCATCCACAAAGTATTTTATTGTTTTTTCTACATCAATAAACTTTTCAGATTGTGGTTGAGGACAATTTGAGGGTAAACCGGGTTCATAAATCCACTCTTGGTAGTTTACTTTATCAAAATCAGGGTTTTCGGAAAACGACATTTTCAATTGTTCAACAAAGGTTTCTGTGGTAGTGGTTTTAAATTTATTTTCTTTAAAATAGTTATTCAAAAAGTTATCAAAAGCTTCCCTGCCAAGGGTTTCTTCGCAAAGTCTTAAAAAGAAATAGCCCTTTTCGTAGGCAATATCACTCATTCCATCATCAGGGTCTCTGTCTTTTAAATTTAGCTTAAGCTTGGTGTCGTTAGGAGATTCATTTAAATCTTGAAGTGTTAATTGCAAATCTTGATAGCCTAAAAGTGCTAGCATTTCAGCGTAATCTTTGCCATATAACCGCTCCATTATTCTGCGTTCAAAATAAACGGTAAAGCCCTCATTAAGCCAAAAGTCGTTCCAATTGGCGTTAGTAACAAGATTACCTGACCAAGAGTGAGCCAATTCATGCGCAACCAAAGCTGTTAATGATCTGTCTCCGGCAATAATGGTAGGAGTTGCAAAAGTTATCCTTGGGTTTTCCATTCCTCCAAAAGGGAATGAAGGAGGCAAAATAATCATATCAAATTGTTCCCAATCGTAATCTCCATAAAGCTCAGAGGCTGCATCAACCATTTTTTGCATATCGGCAAATTCATACTCAGATTTTTTAATCATTGAAGGCTCTGCATAAACCCCTGTTTGATTACCGATTTTTATATATTCAAAATTCCCCACTGCCATTGCCATTAAATAAGAGGGAATAGGCTGATTCATTTTAAAGGTGTAAATACCATTTTCGCTCTTTTGAGTTGGGTTTTCAGCGCTCATTACTGCCATTAAACCTTTTGGAACTTCAAGCTTAGCTTTATAAGAGAATCGAATTCCGGGACTATCTTGGCAAGGAATCCAAGTTCTTGCCAAAATTGCTTGACTTTGAGTAAATAAAAAGGGGTGCGTTTTGTCTGCAGTTTGGTTATCCGATAACCACTGTAATGCTGCAGAGTTTGGCGAGGTTTTATATTCAATATTTACAACATCTGTGGTGGGAGTAATTTTAACTACCAAAGCACTGCCAATGTATTCTTTTGGAGAAGTTACCTCAAACTTTAATGGATTTTCTTGATTATCGGTAACAGCCAATACTTCAATGTCTTTTACATCAAAAACAATCCTATCTGCATTATTATTTTCAAAATTCCAAGTTGCTGTAGCATTGATTGTTTTTGACTCGAAATTGAGCTTTGCTTGCCAATTTAAGCGCACTACTTTGGCTTCATTGGGTCTGCTGTAAGAATGTGGATCTTCTTTACTTACTTCAATTTTTATAGGTTCTTTCTTGGATTCTTTTTCAGGGTTAATGCATCCAATCACTAAAACACTCAATATTCCTAACCAAATCCTCATCATGCTAAAAATTTGACCGAAAATAATGATAACAATCAATAATTAACCTTTGGTTAAACATTGGTTTGAATATATCTAAAATCCATATTTACATTCGCAGCTTAAACCTGCATACATGATTTCAAACGCATTAAAAAATCAGTTAAACCAAAAAGGAATTAAAGAAGAAAGATTTAATGAGCAAATTGAAAATTTTAAAACAGGTTTTCCTTTTGCAAATTTAAATAGGGCTGCAACACCTAATGACGGCATTCAAATGTATAGTGAAAAAGCTCAAACTCAATTTGCTTTAGATTTTGAAAGTGCCCAACCTAAATTAGATATACTAAAGTTTGTTCCGGCATCCGGAGCTGCAAGCAGAATGTTTAAGTTCTTGTTTGCCGCATTAAATGCAGATAGTTTTCCTAATGATGATTTGCTAAAGCAGTTTTTTAAAGATTTGGAAAAATTTCCATTTTATAGTGCAATTCCCAAAGCCAATCTTGAAGATTTAAGCAGCTTTAATGAGCAAAAAAAGTTAGTTGATCTTTTATTAAATCAGCAGCCTTTTCAATTTGGAATTAAGCCAAAGGCAATGATTCCGTTTCATAAAGGTGCTAATGGGTTCAGATTATCATTTGAGGAGCACTTTGCTGAGGCTTTATTCTTTGCGAATGGTAAAAATGGATTGAGGTTACATTTTACTATTTCGCCTGAACATCAAGAAATGTTTGAAGCTCAAAAAGCAATAATGCTAGATAGGTATGAAGAGCTTTTTGAAAACGGAATTGAGGTTACATTTTCTGAGCAAAAATCGAGTACCGATGTAATTGCAGTTGATTTAGAAAACAACCCTGTTGCAACAGAGGGTGGCTTTTTATTTAGACCGGGCGGACACGGAGCGTTAATTGAAAATTTGAACGATGTAGATGCCGATGTAATTTTTGTTAAAAATATCGACAATGTACTACCACCGGTTTTTCATGATGTAAATGGATTTTTCAAAAGGTTTATGGGAGGCGTTTTATTGCATTTGCAAAATCAATTGTTTGAACTTCAGCGAAATTTTCATCAACACGGGTTTTCTCATGAGTTGGCAAACAAAGCAGCGCAATTTGCAAGTAGCGAATTAGGAATGAAAGAAATTGTGGATTTGGGAGATGAGTTAAAGTTAAAAAGCTTTTTGTTTAAGCCTGTTCGTGTTTGCGGAATGGTAAAAAATGAAGGTGAGCCCGGTGGTGGTCCTTTTTGGGTTGAAAGCCAAAATGGCGAAACCTCTTTACAGATTGTGGAGAAGTCTCAAATTGATATTGACAATAAAAACCAGTTGGTAATTTTGGAAAACTCAACTCACTTTAATCCCGTTGATATTGTTTGCGGAACGCGAGATTTTCAAGGAAAGAAGTTTAACCTAAAAGAGTTTGTAGATCCTACAACTGGTTTTATTACCTACAAATCTCATGAAGGGAAAGAAATAAAAGCGCAGGAACTTCCCGGTCTTTGGAATGGTGCAATGGCTAATTGGCACACCCTTTTTGTTGAAGTGCCTTTGGTAACATTTAATCCGGTAAAAACGGTAAATGATTTATTGAAAGAGAATCATCAGAAATAAGAAAAAATGATTTTCGTCACTTTTTCACTTAATCTTAAATTGATAGTCTCTTGACTCAATACAATTAATTGTTTTCAAAGTAACAAACAGTTAACTATTAATTTAAATCTAAATTTTCGAATTAATTTTAAATTATTAAAATACAGACAGTTAGGTAATTCATAATTATTAGTCTTGAATTTTAAAGTAATCATATATTAAACTTCTCTAAATCTAAATCGCTAGGCTGAAATTTATTTTTATATCAAACTAAAACACATTATTATGAAGAAAATTTACTTATCAGCCTTGGCTTTAATTTTTGGAGCAACTTCTTTTGCTCAGAGCCCTTTTCCTCCTTTGGAAATAAACCTTTACGATCAAACAGCTTTTCCAACTGACCTTCCTGAGGTTAGAATTCCTGATTCACCAATGAAGTATGATGTACTTTTTGTTGGTGGAACTGATATGGTTTACAATGCAAGCGGTCAATCTGCACCTGCAAAAGAATGGCATGACTTTACAGGATATTCGGCTATTGATGGAAGAAGTGATTCAGGATATGTTATTGTGAACCACGAAAGAGTACAATCAGACCCAATCAATGGTGATGGTGGTGGTATGACTGTTTTTATTGCTCATAT
>JAAZVO010000110.1 GCA_018623405.1 Crocinitomicaceae bacterium | reverse complement strand
TTTTTTTTAGACTTCTTTTAAGTTTTACAAAGTTTTAAACTTTTAGAATCAATTATCAGAAAATTAAAAAACATATAACTTAAATTTGCCAATTAATGAAGCCAAGGGTATTATTTAACGCAATTCAACTCAACTTAACCCTTCGCAGGCTTTGTGTTCAGCTTATTGAAAATCACGGAGATTTTAGCAATACAGTAATTTTAGGCATTCAACCAAGAGGCGTTTTTGTATCAAGAAGGATTATTAAAATCTTAAAAGAGCAATTTAACCTAGCAAATATTCCCTATGGTGAAATTGATATTTCATTTTACCGAGATGATTTTAGAAGGCGGGAAGCCCCAATACAAGTAGAAAAAACCAAAATTGATTTTTTAATTGAAGAAAAGCGCGTTGTTTTAGTTGATGATGTACTTTATACGGGCAGAACCACTAGGGCGGCGCTAGATGCTATGCTAGACTATGGTCGCCCATCAGATGTTGAGTTTTTAGTTTTAATTGATAGAAGGTTCTCAAGGCATTTACCTATACAAGCAAACTACATTGGTAAAACCATTGATGCTATTGAGTCTGAAAGGGTAAAGGTGCTTTGGAAAGAACAAGATAAAAAAGACCAAGTTTTATTAGAATCTATAACCGCTGATGAGTAAGTTAAGTGTAAACCATCTTTTAGGAATAAAATACCTTCAACCTGAGGATATTCACTTGATATTTTCAACAGCAGATAATTTTAAAGAGGTCATTAATAGGCCAATCAAAAAAGTTCCTTCTCTTAGAGATATTACTATTGCCAATTTGTTTTTTGAAAACTCCACAAGAACAAGGTTAAGTTTTGAGTTGGCAGAAAAAAGGCTATCTGCCGATGTGGTTAATTTTTCTGCATCTTCTTCAAGTGTATCTAAAGGTGAAACCTTAGTAGATACTGTAAACAACATATTGGCCATGAAGGTAGATATGGTGGTAATGCGTCATCCTAATCCGGGTGCGGGTGTTTTTCTTTCAAAGAAGGTGAATGCAAGAATTGTAAACGCAGGAGATGGTGCACATGAACATCCAACACAAGCCTTGCTAGATGCTTATTCAATTAGAGAAAAGCTAGGTGATGTAAAAGGAAAAAAAGTGGCCATTGTAGGCGATATTTTACATAGTAGAGTTGCGTTATCTAATATATTTTGTTTACAAAAGCTAGGTGCTGAAGTAATGGTTTGTGGTCCAACTACACTTATTCCAAAATATATTAATGCCTTAGGAGTAAAGGTAGAGCACAACCTAAGAAAAGCACTAGAATGGTGCGATGTAGCCAATATGCTAAGAATTCAATTGGAACGACAAGAAATTAAATATTTCCCTTCGCTTAGAGAATATACCTTGCAATTTGGTTTGTCTATGCCGCTGTTAAATTCTCTCAATAAAGAAATCACCATAATGCATCCCGGCCCCATTAACAGAGGAGTGGAAATAACCTCTGAAATTGCCGATAGCGAGCACGCCATTATTCTAAATCAAGTAGAGAATGGAGTAGCAATTAGAATGGCAGTTTTATATTTGCTTGCAGCCAACATTAAACATTAAGGCGTGTTAACTTGGCCTAACTTTTGTTTTATCTTTGAACCAAAATCTTCACATGTTTAGCATTCTAAAAGAAGAAAATTACTCTGTTGTTAAAGTAGATAATGAAAAACTTAACAGCATTATTGCTCCTGAACTAAAAAACACATTTGTAAATATTTCATCAGAGGGTGAAAAAAATATGGCACTTGATTTATCAGGAGTTAAGTTTTGCGATTCATCAGGACTAAGTGCTATTTTGGTTGGCAATAGAGTATGTAGAAATGCTAATGGTACTTTTGTTGTTGTTGGAGTAAAAGATATAGTTGAAAAACTAATTCAGATTTCCCAACTAGATTCAATCTTAAACCTAGCGCCAACAGTATCTGAAGCTAAAGACATTATTTACATGGAAGAAGTTGAAAGAGAATTGGATAACAATCAAGAAAACGAATGAAAAAAATATTAACCCTTGCTTTACTTTTTGCTTTTGCAGCGACTTTAAGCGCCCAAATTTGTAACCCAAATACTTCTTTTACAAAACCGGGTTATTATCCTGATTCATTAGCGCCGGCCACTTTAAATCAACCGTACGAGCAAACAATTACAGTTATTGTTCCTGCAGATACTACCATTGAATTAATTCCCGGATTTCCTACTACGTTACCTATAGATTCGATAGTGGTAACAAGCATTACAAATTTACCTCCCGGTTTTGCTTTTGAATGTGCACCTGCCTCCTGTGGTTTTCCCGGCGGTAGCACAGGTTGTATGAAAGTTACAGGAAACCCTGTTACCGGTGCAGGTGAGTATAACCTAATTGTTAATGTAATGGCTTATTCAGCGCAAGCTGGTTCACTTTCACCCTTAGCAGAAACTATTGATTTTGGAAAGTTTTTGATAATTGACCCTATTGGTGTGAAAGAGGAATACAATAGTGAACTTCAAATTTCAGCTCTTACGCCACAACCTTTAATAAATGAAGGGAAATTGAGTTTCAATGCTCCCCAATCAGGTATTTTAAATTTAAGGGTTATGAATATTGTTGGAGAAACAGTTTTTACTGATCAATTTAATGTTTCAAAGGGTAAAGGTGAACATATGTTTGCGCCTCAATTAAACTCAGGTTTATATCTTTTATCTGCTGAAATTAACGGGCACTCAACAATTCAAAAGTTTGTGGTTTCTAAATAGTGAGCCGATTTGATGTTACCATCTTAGGAGCCAACTCTGCCATACCTACGGCAAACAGATTTCCTACTGCACAATTACTCAATATCAATGAGTCTTATTACCTAATTGATTGTGGTGAAGGGACCCAAATTCAATTACGAAAGAATAAACTAAAATTTCAGCGTATTGAGGTAATTTTTATTTCACACCTGCATGGCGACCATTATTTTGGTTTAATTGGATTATTAACAACCATGCATTTATTGAAGAGGGAAAAACCATTAAAAATTGTAGGACCTGAAAAATTATGGGAAATCATAACACTTCAACTTGATGTTGCAGGAACCAAATTGGCTTATCCTGTTACGTTTGAGCCTATTTCTTTTTCGAATGGAGCATTGTTACATAGCGATACAAAAATTGAGGTAACGGCTCTTAAATTAAATCACAGAATTGCTTGCGCAGGATTTGTTTTCAAACAAAAGCCAAAAGAACCTTCTGTTAGGAAAGATAAAATTCAGGACCATCAACTTACAATAGATGAAATAAAAGAGTTAAAATCAGGTAACTCAATTGAAAGAAAAGGAAAGGAGCTCCTTAATGAATTAATCGTTCAACCTCAACAACCAAAGGCTTATGCCTATGTTACAGATACAAAAATGAACGAGCAGATTATTCCGTTTATAAAAGAAGTTGATTTGCTATATCATGAAACCACCTTTAAAAAGCACGAAACAAAAAGAGCTAAAGAAACCTACCATTCTACCACTCATCAGGCAGCCGAAATAGCCTTAAAGGCTAACGTAACAAAATTGATGATAGGTCATTATTCTACGAGATATGATAACCTAGAAGAGCTGCGACAAGAATGTATGGAAGTATTTGAAAATACAGTTTTAGCAACCGAAGGTGAAACTATTTTAGTTTAAAATTACCTTTCCTTTATTGATTACTCCAACTACTTTCCCAACCATTTTTTTATCAATAAACGAGCTATTGCTACTTAAACTTTTCTTTTCAGCTAACTTGTAGTTCCAATCTAAGGTAGGGTCTAGTAATGTGAGATTGGCCATTTCACCTTCTTCGATTTTTATGGGATTTAATCCTAAAATCCTTCTAGGATTTACACTAACTACATCCACCCATTTTTCAAGGGTAATTTTCTTTGAAAGGTATTGATTGTACACACTATAGAAGGTTTCTAGATTTGTTGCACCAAATTTAGCATGATCAAACTCCACATCTTTGTTTTCAATGTTTTCAGGCTTATGATTAGAAGAAACAACATCAATAATTCCTTCGTTTATTGCTTTTATTAATGATGTTTGGTCTGCCTTTGTTCTTAAAGGAGGAAAAACTTTGTAATTTGTATCGAATTCCGAAAGCACTGAATCATCGAAAATGAGATTTAAAATAGAAGTTTCACAAGAAAGATTTAAACCTTTCATTTTTCCTTCTTTAATCAGCTGAACTGAGTTTTTGGCTGAAATTGGACCTAAGTGAAGTTTACCCTCAGTGTATGATAAAAGAAACAGGTCTCTACTTATCATTAGTTCTTCGGCAATTGAAGGTAAACCCTTTAATCCCAAAAAGGTAGAGTTTTCTCCTTCGTTCATTTTACCATTTTGACTAATTGAATTTGTATTTGGTAAATTAATTACCAAACCCTTAAATCCTTTTGCATACAAAAGTGCTCTTAGCATTAAGTTATCATCTTGAATTCCATCTTTTCCTTCTGTGAAAGCTATTGCACCTGCATTATGCATATCGAATAACTCTGCTAAGTTTTTTCCCTCCAAATTATCGCTTACTGCACCCACAGCAAAAAGTTCAACTCCTTTTCCTTTGGCTTTATCTAAGGCATAAAGTACGTCTGATTTTGAATCTCGTATAGGAGATGTATTTGGAAAAGCTGCAATTCCTGTAAAGCCTCCTAAAGCTGCGGCAGCCAAAGCCGATTCAATTGTTTCCTTGTATTCAAATCCCGGATCGGGAATAAAGCAACGCATGTCTAACCATCCGGGAGTTACAATTAAGTTAGGCGAATTAATGATTTTAACATCATTACTTTTAAGGTTTTTTCCAATGGATTTTATTTTACCCTTTTCAATTAAAATATCAACAGTTTTATTGTGGTATTCAGAAGAGGGTGCAACAACATGGGCTTTTTGAAGCAGATAATTCATAGTTATACAAAGATATTTACGAAGCTAAAAAAAGGTAGATAAATCAGTAAAAGTTATTCTACTTAAATAAACGCAGTAAAAGCATCTCTAAACCAAAGAACACAATGCTCAACAAAAGGCAAAATTGCCAAAGTTGGGTACCTGTTGCCTCCTGTGATAAACTTTTTGAAACTTCTGAAAGCGACTCTTCAATTACTTTAATATTTTGAAATCCTTTTTCTTTTAGCAAGGTTGTAATTTCTTCAGCCGTAAGGTATTTGGTTTCACTTTCTTTTCTGCTGTAGTTCAATGCAAGTCCACCAATTTTCTTTTCACCTACGAATATTTCGTAAGCTCCTGCTTTGTCAATTTGATCGTATATTTTGAAAGAGAATTTTTGTCTGCCTCTTTGCAGCTCAGGAATAATATCAATGTTTTGATTTACACCCTTGATATGAATTACATCTTCATTAGAAATTGAATTCTCAGCTAAATCAATGCTTTGATTTTGGCCTAATTCATAAAATAGATTTTTTGGAGCACCTGTTTTTAAAGCCATTTGAAAAAAAGTTGGCACAAATAAGGCATGTTTGCTAAAGTTGGTGGTTGAGTCGGTAAGGGGAGAGGCAAAACAAAAAACCTTACCACTTTCATATTGAATTGATAACAAAAACGGGGAGCCATTGTCTAGCGCCATAATGGTTTCATATCCAATTTGTGAATTATTAATTGGAAAGTATTTACTTACAGTAGGAAGGTCAATATTTTCTTCTTGCTTTTCAAAAACATTATCATATAAAGGATGTGCATAGTTTAGTTTGGCAACTTTTGATTTTTGGGTTACCACTTTATCTAAGGCAGGCAAATGAAGAGAATTAGAAAAGGCTACATCAATTTTATTATTGCTTTGAGAAGGAATATAACAAACATTCATTCCTTTTTGCAAAAGATCATCTATGGCTAAAACCAAAGCACTTGAAATACTACTTAAGCCATTAATTATTAATAGGTTTGAGTTTTTTATTTTGGAGTAATCAATATTACCTTCAGAAAATTGATTTAATTTAAAATAAGGATCGGTCCTAAATAGGGAATGAAAAATTCTACTCGTATCATTTGGAGAAATTGTAACAATATTAATATTGGGTTGAATGGTGTAATTAAAGAAAAACTCATCATCAAAAGTGATAGGATAATCAGACAATGCCACCTTTCCAAAGATGTTACCTGTGCTGTTCACGGTATAGCCCATGGCAATAGTTATATTTCCATTGGCAGGTATATCTGCATTTACTAAGCTTTTTTGATTTTCGTTTATAAAAAGTTTTACGGGTATTCCTGTCCGAGTTTCATCCCCTAGATTTTTTAACCGAACTTTTAATTCTTCAGGTTGGCCAAGGCTTCTAACGGGACTTTCAAACCAACAAGAATCAATCAAAATATTGCTATTAATTTCAGGAGGTAAAACCATAAAATTAATTGAAGTAGAATCTACCTTAAACTCATTAAGACCATCAAAGTACTCAGCTTGACCATCAATAATTTGGTAAATATTATGGTTCTTATTTTCCGTTTTTTCAAAAATTTCTTTTTGTCTTTTTAAAACCTCACTAAATGATTTTGAAGAAGGTGTTAATTGAACTTCGTCTATTGTGTTGATAATAGATTCTTTAGAATACAACCTTTGGTGTTGTGGAAAAAAAGCATGATCTAAAACCTGAAATTCATCGGCCTGACCATAAGCTTCAGCAATTTTATAGGCAAATTGTCTTCCTGTTTCAAATAGATTACCTTCCGTTCCAACGCCATTCATGCTAAATGAATTATCTAGAAATATACTAATAGTACTATTTCCCTTTATGGCTTTTACCGATTCATCTTTAATAAACGGTTGGGCAAAGGAAAATACCAAAAAAGTAATGGCCAAAAGCCGCATAAGTAATATCAATAAGTGTTTTAGCTGAGATTGTGCTTGGGTTCTTTCTTTTATTTCTTGAAGAAATCGAACATTTGAGAAGGCTACCTTCTTGTATCTCTTGAAGTTAAATAGGTGAATAATAATGGGTATGGCTAATGCAAAAAGGCCAAACAAAAATGTTGGATACAAAAAACTCATGGACCCGCGAAATTAAGCGAATAGGGCAGACGGAATTAAAAAAATAAGGTTTCTTAACGCAATAGTGAGCATTTATTTTGTTGATCTTCTTCGGGCAAGTTCTTGACCAATCATGTTGAGTTCTTTACCTGTTTGGCCTGCAACAGATGTATTTTCTTGAGCTCTTCTAATTAAATATGGAGTAGTAAACCTAACAGGACCGTAGGGCAAATACTTTGTAACATTATAACCTTCAGCTCCTAATACAAAACTTATGTTGTCGCTCATGCCAAATAGCTGAGAAAAATAAATACCTTGATGATTTTTAGGGATATTATTAAGTTTAATTAATTCGGTAAGGTAAATGCAGCTTTCATCGTTATGTGAGCCTGCGCAAATTGAAATGATTTCTAAATTTTCAACTGAAACTTTTAATGCTTCATTGTAATCTCTATCGGTTGCAGCCTTATTGGGTTGCATAGGTGTAGGGTATCCTTTTTCTTTAGCCCTTTCGTTTTCTTTTTCCAAATATGCTCCTCTTACAAACTTTACTCCCAAATACCAACCCTCGTTTTTAGCCCTCTCAATAAGTTTTTTTAAGTATTCCAAAGTATCGTTACGATACATTTGCAAGGTTGTGTAAACAATTGGTTTCTTTTTGTTAAATTTCACCATCATGCTTTCGGCCATTTTATCAATTGCTCCTTGAATCCAAGTTTCTTCTGCATCAATAAATAGACGGGTGTCTGCATCGTAGGCAGTTTGGCAAACAGCTTCTAATCTTTTAATAGCCTTTAGGTAGGAGTCCTTTTCTTGAGGCGTTAGCGTTTTACCTTCAGTTACTTTTTGAAGGATTGAAAACTTTGCCATTCCGGTCATTTTGAGGCAACCGAATGGAATATTAGGGTTATTCTTAGACAGCTTTAAAATCTTAATTAATTCATCTCTTGTTCTATCTAAATCTTCTTCTTTTTGGGCAGCTTCAACTGAATAATCTAGAATTGAATTTACATGAGCTTTACCCAATTTTTCGATAGTTGGCAGACAGTCATTAATACTTGTACCACCGCAAAACTGCCTAAAAATGGTTTTTTTTATTATCCAACCAATAGGTAATTTTAAGTTTAATGCAAACAAAGTAAGCCCTGAGAAGAATTTAACAATGCCCGGACTTTTAAACAAACTAAAAATCCAATAAGAAAATTGAAGTTCTTCAGTGCTTCTGTATTTAAAAGCAGTTCCTG
>JAAZVO010000109.1 GCA_018623405.1 Crocinitomicaceae bacterium | reverse complement strand
TACCCAATTGGAATATACTACCTCAATAAAGGAAAGGTAAAAACTTTTATGACCAATGATGATGCTAAAGACTATATAACAGGTTTGTATAAAAGCGGTGAGTTTTTTGGCTATTCAACTATTCTAGAAAATAAGCCCTATGCTGAGTCTGCAATGGCTTTAGAAGATAGTGAAGTTTGCCTTATACCAAAAGAAGAGTTTTTCTCTTTGTTATACTCAAATAAAGACGTAGCCAAAAAGTTCATATCAATGTTGTCTAATAACCTATTGGCAATGGAAGAAAGACTTATTGATTTGGCATACAATTCAGTAAGAAAAAGAGTTGCACAATCTTTAATGCTTTTGAAAGAAAAATACGAAAAAGAGGGTGTAGATATTTTTAATATGTCTATTTCTCGTGAAGATTTAGCCAATATTGTTGGTACCTCAAAAGAGTCTGTAATAAGAACATTATCAGATTTTAAAGAAGAAGGATTAATTGAAATAAAAGGAAGTAACATCAAAGTAATTAACTCTGATCGATTAGATAGAATGAAAAATTAGCTTTGGCATTATATTGGCTTATAGAAAACAAAATAAAAATCATGAAAAAATTAGCTTATTTCCTTTTTACTTCCTTAGTATTTACCGCCTGCTCTCAATGCTATGAATGCACCCACATGGTTGAAATAGAACAAAATGGCGTAATTACAGAGCAAGAAGTTACTGAAGATTTTTGTACTGCTGTACCTGATGAAATAGATCAAAAAGAAGCTGAGGGCTTCAACTGTTCACCTGCTTAATTACCCTCCCGATTTTTTAGCCTTATATCCTTGCTTAG
Source organism: Crocinitomicaceae bacterium (assembly GCA_018623405.1). GTDB lineage: Bacteria > Bacteroidota > Bacteroidia > Flavobacteriales_G > Salibacteraceae > JAAZVO01. Next base: position 7,420 of record JAAZVO010000109.1, on the reverse strand, counting down.
ATAACCATCCTAAAATTTTATCTCTGTGGTCGCCTTGAATAATAATTTCTTGGTCCTTTACAGTTCCACCGGTGCCACAGGTAGATTTTAGGCTTTTGCCTAAGTCTTTTAAATCTGCTTCAGTTCCAATAAATCCTCTAACAACAGAGGTAACTTTGTTTCCTCCTTTACGTTCTAGCCAAATTCTAAGGTCTTGTTCTCCGGGAGCTAAAGTTTCTTCATCATCATTGTTAGCATAGTTATCAAAATCAAAGTTTTGATTTGTTGAATAAACAAATCCACCTCCGGAGTTACTTTTCTTTTTTTTACTCATATAATAAAACTGGGGTTTTATTTCTAATTTACAATTTGTCGTAAGTTAAAACACAAGTGCCCGAACCAAAAAAGCCTCCATCGTAATTAAGGTTAATAATTATTTGGTCTTTGTTGGTATTCATAGTGCCGCTTCCTCCAAAAGAAATAGTAGCAAAACCTCCAAAAGAAATATTGCGCTGTGGTATAGTAACATCAAACCCATCCACACTTCCTTTGGTATCTCCAAATGCCGAAAATGGTGAAAACAAAATTGAGTCAACCTCGGTGGTATCAAAGCTTATTGTTTGCGGATCACTAATAGGCAAAAACATAGGGCAATCATTGGTAACTTGCCAATCTCCTGCAAACTTTTCTCTTTTGTCTATGCAAGAGCCGTCATCAACATTTGCTTTTGGGTCGTAATTATCTGCTTCAGGATCGGTACAACCGGGAAAAAGGCAACTTCCATCATCAATGGTTGCATCTGGGTTGTAGTTTGAGGCTGTAGAATCAGTACAGCCTGCAATTGGTTGGGGCGTTTCAGTAGTATCTCCTCCGGGAATAACTCCATCGTAAATACAATTTTTTCCATCTAAGGTAGCATAAGGATCGTAGTTATCAGCCTTTGGATCAAGACAACCTTCCACGTCAGGTTTACAGCTATTTAAAGAAACAAACGCAACTATAAAAATTACAAATAATAATCTATTCATAATTCAAAATTAAGTATAAATAAATTGGGTTTATTTTAAATTACTCCACATCGAATATTAAATACATTTGAGGGCCACAAATCATGCTGATGGAGTTTAACAAAAGAACCTACACCACAGAGTTTCTACTCGATTTATACAAGCAACTTTTAAAGCCTCGTATGATAGAGGAAAAGATGCTAATTCTCTTAAGACAAGGAAAAATTTCAAAATGGTTTTCAGGTATTGGTCAGGAAGCAATTTCAGTTGGCTGTACAGCTGCTCTTAATCAAGATGAATTTATCTTACCAATGCACCGAAATTTAGGTGTCTTTACTTCTCGAAATGTGCCTTTGGCTAAATTATTTGCTCAATTTCAGGGAAAAAGTTCCGGGTTTACAAAAGGTAGAGACCGTTCATTCCATTTTGGGTCCAGAGAGCACCATATCGTTGGAATGATTTCTCACTTGGGAGCTCAATTGGGAATTGCAGACGGAATTGCCCTTGCCAAAAAACTAAAGCAAGAAAACAAAGCAACGCTTGTTTTTTCGGGTGATGGTGGTAGTTCTGAAGGAGATTTTCATGAGGCTTTAAACGTAGCTGCTGTTTGGGATCTGCCGGTAATATTTGTGATTGAAAACAACGGTTATGGTTTATCTACACCTTCAAGCGAGCAGTTTAAATTCAAAAACTTTGTTGATAAAGGTCCAGGTTATGGTATTGAAACAAAACTAATTCCCGGTAATAATGTGCTAGAGGTTTATCATGAGGTTTCAAAAATTGCTGAATCAATTAGAGAAAATCCACGACCTGTTTTGGTGGAATGTTTAACCTTTAGAATGAGAGGTCATGAGGAAGCTTCGGGTACAAAATATGTTCCTCAAGAATTATTTGATGAGTGGGATAAAAAAGACCCACCCAAAAGCTATGAAAAATTCCTACTGAACGAAGGAATTCTAACTACAGAATTACAAAATCAATTTAGAGATGAAATCTCAAAAGAAATAAATGAAGCTTTGGATATTGCCTTTGCAGAACCCGAAGTGCAATACAATAGCGAAGAAGAAGAGAAAGACTTATTTAAAACTTTTGATTTCCGTGTAATTCCACCTAGCACTATTAAGCAAGAAATGCGATTGGTAGATGCTATTCAAGATGGGTTAAGTGAAGCTATGCAAAAGCATGGCAACTTAATTTTGATGGGACAGGATATTGCAGAATATGGAGGCGTTTTTAAAATAACTGAAGGGTTTCTTGAAAAGTTTGGTAAAGAACGTGTTAGAAATACTCCCCTTTGTGAATCTGCTATTGTTGGAGCAGCGCTTGGTTTATCAATAGCAAACCACAAAGCAATGGTAGAAATGCAATTTGCTGATTTTGTTTCATGTGGTTTTAACCAAATTGTTAACAACCTTGCTAAAATTCATTGGCGATGGGGGCAAAATGCCGATGTAGTTATTCGTATGCCAACAGGCGCAGGAGTGGGAGCAGGGCCTTTTCATAGTCAAAGCAACGAGGCTTGGTTTTTTCATGTGCCGGGCTTAAAAATTGTTTACCCTGCATTTCCTGAAGATGCAAAAGGTCTACTCATTTCAGCATTTGAAGACCCTAATCCTGTGTTGTTTTTTGAGCATAAGGCACTTTACAGGTCTTTAAAAGGTGAAGTAGCAAAAGGATACTTCAACCTACCGTTTGGAAAGGCAAATACGGTAAAAAGTGGGGAAGATATTTCAATTATTACTTACGGTATGGGAGTACATTGGGCATTAAATGTAGTTGAAGAAGAAAGTATATCAGCCGATATAATTGATTTAAGAACCCTTGCTCCATTAGATTGGGAAACCATATTTAATTCTGTTAAAAAAACAGGCAAAGCTCTTGTGATTCATGAAGACACGCTAATTGGAGGTATTGGAGGAGAGATTGCCTCAAGAATTTCTGATGAGTGTTTTCAGTTTTTAGATGGTCCTGTTAAAAGAGTTGCAAGTGCAGATACCCCTGTACCTTTTGCAAAAAACCTTGAAACAGGCTTTTTGCCTCAACAAAAGTTAAAAATGGAAATATTTAATTTACTCGAATTTTAACTAACCAACTAATTTTCTTATTTTTCTAAACTTAAAAACTACTAAGTAATAAAAACTGCATGCAAGAGGTAATCGGATTATCTTCGAAAGAAGTAGAGGAGTCTAGGGCCAAACACGGAAACAATAAACTTACCGAACAAGAGACTGAGACATTTTGGGGCAAACTTTTAGAAAATCTAAAAGACCCGATGATCATCATTTTGATTGTTGCCCTGGTTATTGTAATTGTACTTTCCATTTTTGGATACACAGAGTGGTATGAAGGTGTTGGAATTGGAGTGGCGGTAGCTTTAGCAACTTTGGTTTCAACATTTTCTGAATTTAAGAACGAACAAACATTTCAAAAACTACAGGAGGAAGCCTCGAAAATATTTATCAATGTTTTTAGAGGTAAAGAGCTTAAGCTTATTGGCATAGACCATATTGTTGTGGGAGATAAAATTTTTCTTCAACCCGGAGATAAAATCCCCGCTGATGGTAAAATGATTGTTGGAATGGTCAAGGTAAATCAAGCCATGCTAAATGGAGAACCTGAACCGGTAAAAAAAATACCTTCTTCTGAAGAATCAAAAGGATTCGACTCTATTAATGAAATTTTTAGAGGAACCATAATTGAAGATGGAGAAGGTGTTATGGAAGTTACTCAAGTTGGTGATGGAACACTTTTCGGGAAATTGGCAAAAAGCTTAAAAGGCGAAGAGCGTATTGGGCCACTAAGGTTAAAACTATCTCAATTGGCAAATGATATTGCCAAATTCGGCTATGTGGGTGCCCCACTTATTGCTTTAGCTTTTATGATTAATAAAATATTTATTGAGCATGATGGCACGGTTGCCGAGTATTTTGAAACTTGGCAAAACTTCTTACCTGATTTTTTAAGCTCATTAATTCTTGCTGTTATCATTATTGTTGTGGTAGTTCCTGAAGGTTTGCCAATGATGATTGCTATTGTTTTGGCCCAAAACATGAAAAAGCTTTTAAAATCTAATGTGTTGGTTAGGCAGCTTATGGGGATTGAAACTGCAGGTAGCTTGAATATTCTTTTTTCTGATAAAACTGGTACCATTACAAAAGGGGCGCTTGATGCTGTAGGTTTTATTACTGTTGATGAATCGAAACCAAACAATCTTCATCAACTTTCAGGAATAGATGATTTTCCAAATTTTTCAAAGGATATTCTTATCAAGTCTTTAGTAATAAATACTTCATGTGTTATTAATCCAAATGCAGATAAAGTTGAAGAAAGAATTTTAGGAGGTAACAGCACAGACAGAACTTTACTACATTATATAAAAGCTGATACTGTAGAATACCATCCCGAAGGTAAAGTTATTTCGCAAGTTCTTTTTAGCTCTGCCCGTAAGTTTTCATCTGTTTTTGTTGAGTTAAACTCAGGCCAAAAGTTAACTTACCTAAAAGGTGCTGCAGAAAAAGTACTAGAACTTTGTACAACATATTATGCCGAAGATGGCACAACCAAACCATTATCATCAGCTCAAAAAGATAGCATGAATGCCTACTTAGATGGTCTTGCTGATGATGGATATAGGATTATTGGTATCGCAACTTCTGCTACTGAAGCTAGTGAAACCAATATACCGGAAAATTGTGAATTAGTTGGATTTAGTTTAATTAGAGATGAGCTAAGAGAAGACTCAAAAGATGCAATTTCATACCTAAATCAAGCAGGCATTCAGGTAGTTATGCTTACCGGAGATAGACATGGTACTGCCGTTGCAATCTCTAAAGATGTAGGTTTAATGTATGATGAAAATCATGTCGCCTTACGCAGTGATGAGCTAAATCAAATGAGTGATGAAGAGGTTAAGGCAATTATTCCTAACCTAAGGGTGGTTTCAAGGTGTTTGCCTCAAGATAAAACCCGTTTGGTGAAGTTGGCCCAATCTATTGATATGGTTGTAGGAATGACCGGTGATGGTGTAAATGATAGTCCCGCACTTAGCAATTCTGATGTAGGTTTTGGTTTAGGTAGTGGAACAGAGGTAGCAAAAGAAGCTTCTGATATTGTTATTCTAGATGATCGCTTAAGCTCAATTGTTAGTGCTGTGCATTACGGACGAGTTATTTATAGAAACGTTCAAAAGTTTATTACCTTCCAATTAACTGTTAACGTAGCTGCAATTTTGTTAGCTTTTATTGGCCCGTTTTTAGGCTTCGAGTTACCTCTTACAATGATTCAGCTGCTTTGGATTAACCTTATTATGGATACCCTAGCAGCCTTAGCTTTTAGTGGTGAGCCCCCATTGCCACATCACTTGGAAGAGAAACCTAAATCTAGAGATGAAGAATTGATTACCAAGCCTATGTGGTCTTCTATTTTGGGCAATGGTTTATTTATGACAGTATTATGTATTGTTTTCTTAAAAGCAGAATTTGTTAAGCAACTTTTTGCGAGAGATGGAGGAGATGAAATTGTATTTAAATCTGCTAACGAAGCTTACTCAACAAACGAAATTGTTTTCCTAACGGCCTTCTTTGCCATATTCGTTTTCTTGAATAACTTCAACAAGTTTAATGTAAGGGTTAGTGATTTAAAATTATTCAATCACATTTCCAAAAATCAAGGTTTTATTAGGGTGGTAGCTATCATCTTTATAGTACAAGTTGTGCTTACCTATTTTGGTGGCGAAATGTTTAGAACCTATGCTTTAAACCTAAACGATTGGTTATGGGTAATGCTTATTTCCTTTTTAATTGTGCCTTTCGACTTAATTAGGAAAATGATTTTCAAACACGAGCAGTAAACCTTATTCCATTTCTCGGTGGCCTAACCAAACAAATCTTTGATTGATAAAATTTGGATTGGTAAACGATGCATTTCCTGAGGCATTTCCTCCTGTAACATGAAAGTCTGAAAAGGCTGCATGTTGGTTAACCCAAAAGTTTCCCTTCAAGTTAAATGAAACGGGCGTAAATACACTTTCCATTTCGTTTAAAATTTTATCCTTCAGCTTTTGTTCAGTACAAAATGCCAAGCAAGTGATTGCCCCATGTTGTTGTGCATTCTCTTTTGCTAAACTCAAACTGTGGTTAATTCCCCTAGTTTTTACCAATTTAAAAAATGGTCCAAAAACTTCTTCATTTACAAGTTTATTGTCACCGGTAATTTCTACAAGCGTGGGGTTTAATGTTCTTCCAACTCCATTTTCAGCTGCTTTTATTGGAGCCAACGATTTTAAAATTGAAACAGTTTTTTGGTTTTGGATATTGGCCATAGTTCCTGCTCCAATTTTAGGATGGTTTAATAAGGCTGAAAGTTGAGTGTTTAGCAGCTTTACTACCTCAGGATAACTAACTGTTCGCTCAGGAGTTTTTACTCCTTTTTCTGAAATGTAAATATTTTGCGGTGCAGTACACATTTGCCCCGAATACAGCAACATAGAAAATGCAAGATTCTGAAGACTCTCTTCAAGGTTTTCAGAAGAATCTAATATTACCGGATTTATGGCCGATTTTTCTGTAAAAACTGTTTTGTCTTTTAACCCTTCAAGGTAATTTCCGAAGGTTGTATTACCTGTATAGTCAATAAGCTTTATTTGTGGGTGTTCGGCTAATTGTTTAGTAATTGGATTGCTTTGCGTATCAACAGCAATTTGAACAATATTTACAGAGAAACCTGCTTTTTTAAGGGATTTTTGTAATTCACATAATGCAACAGCCAAGGGTAAAATAGCAAGTGAGTGTGGCTTTACAATTACAGGATTACCACAAATTAAATTCGCAAAAATTCCGGGTAGCGAATTCCAAACAGGAAAGGTAGAACATCCTATTACCAAACCTACACCTTTAGGGATGGGTTTAAATTGTTTTTTTAGTTTAACCGATGCTTTTCCCATTGGCTTTTCCCACTCTACCTCAGAAGCTATTCTTGTAAGCTCTTCAAAGCCTAGTGCAATAGCTTCTAATGCTCTATCTGCTGCATGAGGTCCCGAAGCTTGAAAAGCCATCATAAATGATTGTCCTGTGGTATGAGTGGTGGCATGGGCAATTTCAAAAAACCTTCTTTTCATGCCGTTTAAAGCATCCCATAAAATCTCAACCCTTTGGTTTATGGAAGAGCCTTTCCATTCAGACTTTACTTCTTCTGCCTGTTTCACTAAATCTTCAACCGGTGCCGCAGGATATTTTATGCCAAGAGGCTTAAGAGTAATTGGAGAAACCTCTTCACCTATCCAGGTTACATTTTTGCCAAATTCTATTTCTTTAAAATAATTACCTAATGAATTATTAAACGCAACTTCTCCGTCTTTCATCCATTCTTCAGGGTAAGCTTTATGAAACTCAGGAAATGCAAAGAAAAACGTTCTTGATTTTAAGGCGTCAATAGCC
>JAAZVO010000108.1 GCA_018623405.1 Crocinitomicaceae bacterium | reverse complement strand
GCTTGCGGGTAATAATGGTTTCTTGTAATCATTTCACCAAAAACATAGCTATAAGTGTATCCTCTAGAAGCGTATAATTCATTAAAAATGTTATTTACCAATAATGATACCTCGAGAAACTCAAAACCTAAGTTCTCCCACTTATAACCTAATCTTAAGTCATTAACAAAAAATGCATATATCTTTCTGTTTTCATTAGATGTATTATCTAAAAACTGATCTGAAATATAGGATGATATTAAGTTAATCTCGGCATTTTTTAGTGGTTTAAACGCTAAGTTACTTTTTGCAATATGTTCGGGAGATAGTGCCATTGAAGTATTTTGATATTGATTAATGATAATATCAAAACCATTGGTGTAATCGTAAAGCACCTCATCAAAGTTTTGAATTTTATTTTGCGAGTAGGTGTAGTTGGCATTCCAATTTAACCAATCAGTTAATTGGTAGGATAGCATAACTTCAACCCCTGCTCTAAAACTATTTGGAACATTTGTTTTTACTAAAGCACCTACATCATTAAGTTCACCGGTTGCAATTAATTGGTTGGTATAGTCCATATAAAAGAAGTTTATTTGGCTTTGGTAGTTTTTTCCTAACCTCTCCAATCCAAATTCATAATCAATTAATGTTTCGTGTAAAGGTGGGGTTAGTGCAGCATCTAAATAGTCGCTTCTTGAAGTTTCTCTATTGGCAACTGCAACAGAAAAATATGCTTTGTTTTTATTGTTTAGATAATAGGTTAAGCCGGCCTTTGGATTAATAAAATTAAATGATTCATTAATGTTTATTAATCTTAAGTCGGCGTCAATTCCATTGGTTTTATAGTTCACAAATCTGTACTGAATATCTCCAAAAAGGTTGAGTTTATTATTTAAGTAATAATTTGCTTTAAAGTAGGTGCTAGCATCATCTTTAGTTCCAATGTTGTCATAATATCTTTCTCTAATTTCTTGGTTTAATGCAACCTCACTCCAAATAATTTCACCAAAGTGGTCGCCCGAATAGGTATTTGCTGCCCCTCCCCATTGCAGGTTTAAGTTTTTTGTATTAAAACTTAAGTTGAAAACTGTTCCGTAAAAATCATTATCAAGCCAACGTCTTCTTATCAGGTTGGTAGTTTTTAGGGTATCACCACCAATAACAGGGTAAGGTAAATTATAATCAGCAAAATCATCATCATCTCTAAATTGCTCGAAGTAACCTGAGCCCTTGGTATAGTGAAATGAAATATTGCCTGATAATTTAGAGCTGAATTGATGTGTGAAATGGGCTTGATAATGGTTTTGGTTGTAATTATCTACCTCGTTTTCGTATAGGTAATGGTTATACCTTGTGTCTGAAGTTAAAAGGTTTTGAGTTTGCTGAGCATTTAATCCTTCGGTTAAGGCATATTCTAATTTACCTGCTTCATTATTATTTAAAGCAGGTTCAGGGGTTCCATACCAAGCTTGGTAAGTTTGTTCTTGACCTGCAAAATGGACCAATTTTACGGTAGTTTTCTCTCCAAAGTAGCAACCTGTTAAATAGTACGATCTTAATTTTGATTGAGCGCGGTCCACATAGCCATCGGAAGATATTTGTGATAATCTTCCATCAAAAGCCCAATTGTTTTTAAGAAGGCCCGTTCCAAATTGGAGATTATATTTTTGGGTATTAAAGGAGCCAAAAGAAATGTTTGTTTCACCGAAAGCTTCAGAAGAGTTTGTTGCGGTTTCTAAATTTACTGATGCTCCAAAAGCTGATGCACCGTTGGTGCTTGTGCCAACGCCTCTTTGAATTTGAACTGAATTTAGCGAAGATGAAAAATCGGGCATGTTAACCCAAAAAACACCTTGCGATTCCGCATCATTTAGTGGTATTCCATTTACAGTAACATTTATTCGAGTAACATCGGTTCCTCTTATTCTCATATCGGTATAGCCTACACCTGCACCTGCATCTGAAGATACAACTAATGACGGTGTTAGGTTGAGCAGAAAGGGAATATCTTGACCTAAGTTGAGCTTACCTAATTCTTCTTTTGAGACATTTGTGTAGGCAGTTGGTGTATTTGAGTTTGCTCTAGTACCTTTGATTATTAACTCTCCAATTTCAATTACGTTTTTTTCAAGTTTAATATTAACAGGTTTGTCTATTAAACTATCTGAAAGTAGCATTGAAGTTGTTTTGTAACCTACAGCGGAAATTTTCAGGGTTTTGCCTAAGGAGCTGGGTATGCTTAATTGGAAATTGCCCTCTTCATTTGTGTAAGTTCCTGAGTAGGTTTGTTCAAGAAAAACTTGGGCAAATCCTATGGGTTCATTTTGTGGATTGGTAACTTTTCCTGAAATTGTTTGAGCTATTGTTTTTACAGCGAAAAACAATAAAAAAGAGGCGAATAAATATTTTCTCATTTCAAATAAATTAAAACAAGAAAATGGGGTAATTCTCTTTGGTTAAACTTTAAATTCTATCCCTACGCCGGCATTATCCGGATCAGGTACTTCTCGAAATATCGAGAATGGGTATAATCTCAGCCGCATTTAAGCAGCACCCCATTTGAGACTTGGTGAAAATAACCAATAAAATCTAAAATTGTTTGATAAATTCAGTTGCTGATTTTAAACGGTCTTCAACCGTTCCGCCAACTTCGGTGAATCTGTCGGCCGCTTTTACTTTAAGCAGCTTGATGTACTTTTTATGGATTTCATCTCTTCTTTCAGGGTCTTCCCTGAAAATGTCATCTTCATAAGGAATATCAGGTTTACAAACTATGTAAATTCGGTTTGCAAAATGATTGCTTAAATTCTCAGTTATCCAACCTGGAAACTGCATGAATTTATCAGCCATCCAAATTCGGATAGTTAGTAAATCTGTATCTAAAATGGCGAGTTCAGATTGAGAGTTTATAAATCTGCTTTGTCTAACTTCTTGTTTTTGAGCAAGGTTTTCAACATCTTCAAGGGTATAGGCTTTGTTAAGATTTTGCAGATATTCTCTTGCATACTCTTCTTTAAAAGTTGTGTTGTAATGATCTGCTAAAGCCTTAGAAAGTGTGGTTTTACCCGAGCATTCTGCTCCGGTAATTACTATGGTTTTTCTAGCCTTACTTTTAATAACTCCTTTCTCCATTCGAAATAACCAAAAACTGCAAACCCCAAGTATAATACAAATAATCCTGATGTGAAAAATAATCCTTTTTCAATGTATAATATAAGGGCAACAAAGTCAATAATTATCCAATAAATCCAATTTTCTATCCTTTTTTGAGTAATTAACCAAGTGGCATAAAAGCTGAAAATGGTAGTAAATGCATCTGCATAAGCAAAATCAGCATCGGTAAAGTTATTTGCGAAAAAACCTAAAGTAAAAGATATAAATCCACACAAAAAAAATCCAATTAGGTTTTGGTTTAGGCTTCCCCAATTAACTTTAAGTATGGTTTCTTTTGATGATTTGTTCCAACTCCAAAAACCATAAACTGCCATAATTACATAGTATCCATTTAAAACGGCATCAAAGTATAATTTTGATGAGATAAAAAGTAGGATGTAAAGTGAAGAGGAAATAAATGCCGCAGGCCAACACCAATTATTTTGCTTAGTAGCCAAAATAATGTAGGCTAAGCCAAATGCAGATGCAGTAATGTCAAATAAGAATAATGATTGTTCAGACAATTCCATTACTTACAACCACAATCAGATGAAAATTTGAAATTGGTGTTTGGCAGTAACTCCATAAGTTGATTTTGGGTTTCTTGTTTTATAGGATTTACCTGAAACTCTGCCTGCTCTAGCTTTTTTAACTCTTTAATTGCTAATGTAGGGTCATCAATATTGTTTGCCCATACATCAATAACTTTTAGGTTTTGTAGTTTGGAAATGCAAGTTGGCAATTCCATTATTTCATTTTTATAAATAATTAGCTCTTTCAATTCTAATAAATCACAAATCTCATTTGGTAAAGCTTTCAACTCATTGTTTGATACATTTAATACCTCTAACTTTCTGAGTTGTTTTATTTCCCGAGGGATTGATGCTATTCTGTTTTTCGAAAGGTTTAGCGCTTTTAATTCAGGTTGATTAAAAACAGAGTCGGGAATAGCTTTTAATTTTTGCTTTTTTAGATTAAGATCAGTAGTTTGAGCAATTAAATTGAAGAATTGCATCAAAAAAATAATGCTTAGTAAAGCTTTCATGCAATTAAAGCTACTGTTGCGTTTTCTTTATCTAATTTCAGTTGTTGCTTTAGGTCTTCTAAAGAATTAAACTTTTGCTCATTTCTTAGCTTTTTTACCAATTCAATCTTTAAACTTTGATTGTAGATGTCGGCAGAAAAGTTAAAAATATGAAGTTCAATTTTCTCTTTGTTAAGGTTGTTTATGGTGGGCCTAACACCAATATTAATCATGCCGTTAAAAGTTTTACCTTCAAATAAAACTCGGCAGGCATAAACGCCTTTTGCCGGAATTAATTTATTTGGGTCATCTACAAGAATATTGGCTGTAGGAAAGCTGATGGTTTTTCCTATTCCATCTCCTTTTACTACTTTTCCTGAAATAGGATAATGATAACCTAAATAGTTATTGGCCTTTTCTACATCGCCTTCTGCAAGGGCTTTTCTGATTTTGGTTGAACTTACGTTTACGTTTTCAACGTCTAAAGCACTGATTTGCTCAATTTTGAAATCATAAAGTTTTGAGAACTCAGTTAATTCTTCAAAAGAGCCCTCTCTGTTTCTGCCAAAATGATGATCGTAACCAATAACCAAAGTGTTTAAACCAAGCTGATTTACTAAAATGTCTCTAATGTATTCTAGGGCAGTAAGTCTAGAAAACTCTTTTGTGAATTTATGGATTACTAAATGGTTAATCCCTAAACTTTCCATTCTTGCTACTTTTTCGTCAATAGTGTTCAATAATTTTAAATTATTGTTTTCAGGAAATAAAACTAACCTCGGGTGAGGGTTAAATGTAATTACCACGCTTTCGCCATTTATTGTTTTTGCAATGTGGGTAACGTTGCTCAAAATCTTTTGATGCCCGTTATGAACTCCATCAAAAGTTCCGGTGGTAATCACAGGTTTCTGAAACTTTTTAAGATTTTCTAATCCGTAATAAACTTTCACTAATGCTTTTTGTGTTCTGAGATGTTAAAAAATGCCTTGTTTTTAGCGGTGTTCAAAAGTAGGAAAATAAAATTGTCAAAATCAGGTTTTATGTAGCCTTTTGTTATACTTTCGCAGCGATTTTTAGCGAACCAAATTAGAAAGAAAAAATGGCTCAAAAAGATGGTAAAATCGTTCAGGTAATTGGTCCAGTTGTGGACGTCGCCTTCGATACTGACAAAGGTCTTCCTAACATTTACGATGCATTAATAATCGAAAAAGAAGGAGGACAAAAAGTGGTGTTGGAATGCCAACAGCACATTGGTGAAGATATTGTTAGAACCATTGCGATGGATTCTAGTGATGGATTAAGTAGGGGAATGGCTGTGCATGCCACAGGTGCTCCTATAAAAATGCCAATCGGAGATCAAGTTAACGGAAGCCTATTTAATGTAGTTGGAGAATCTATTGATGGAATTGGAAAATTAGACCACTCTGAAGGTTACCCAATCCACAGAGAAGCTCCAAAATTTGAAGACCTTTCAACTTCATCTGAGGTGCTTTACACAGGTATTAAAGTTATTGACCTTATTGAGCCTTATGCAAAAGGAGGTAAAATTGGTTTGTTTGGTGGTGCCGGTGTAGGTAAAACTGTACTTATTCAAGAATTAATTAACAACATTGCCAAAGGTTATGATGGTCTTTCGGTTTTTGCCGGTGTAGGTGAGAGAACTCGTGAGGGTAACGACTTACTTAGAGAGATGATTGAAGCCAACATTATTAAGTATGGTGATGAGTTTAAAGAATCTATGGAGGCCGGAGGCTGGGATCTTTCTAAAGTTGATAAAAAAGCTTTAGTAGATTCAAAAGCTGCTTTCGTTTTTGGTCAAATGAATGAGCCTCCGGGTGCTCGTGCAAGGGTAGCCTTATCTGGATTAACCTTGGCAGAGTATTTCCGTGATGGTGATGAAGAGACAGGAGGAAGAGATATTCTTTTCTTTATCGATAATATATTTAGGTTTACCCAAGCAGGTTCTGAAATGTCGGCACTTTTAGGAAGGATGCCTTCAGCAGTGGGTTATCAACCTACACTTGCTACAGAGATGGGTGCCATGCAAGAAAGAATTACTTCTACTAAAAGAGGTTCTATTACTTCAGTTCAGGCGGTATATGTACCTGCGGATGACTTAACTGACCCTGCTCCTGCAACAACGTTTGCTCACTTAGATGCAACTACTGTACTTTCTAGAAAAATTGCAGAGTTAGGTATTTATCCTGCGGTAGATCCACTTGACTCTACCTCAAGAATTCTTACACCTGCAATTGTTGGAAACGAGCATTATGAGTGCGCTCAAAAAGTAAAAGAAACTTTACAACGCTATAAAGAGCTTCAAGATATTATTGCAATTCTTGGTATGGATGAGCTTTCTGAAGAAGATAAGTTAATCGTTCATAGAGCGAGAAGGGTGCAAAGATTCTTATCTCAACCTTTCCACGTTGCAGAGCAATTTACAGGATTAAAAGGAGTACTTGTTCCTATTGAAGATACCATCAAAGGATTTAACATGATTATGGATGGTGAAGTAGATGAGTATCCTGAAGCAGCCTTTAACCTAGTAGGTTCTATAGAAGAAGCTATAGAAAAAGGTAAGGCAATGATTGAAGCTGAAAACTTATAATTATGTTGTTAGAGATCATTACACCTGATGAGGAGGTTTTTAAGGGTGAGGTTGATCACATCCTTTGCCCTGGATTAGATGGGTATTTTGGAATATTGAACAATCATGCTCCGTTGATCTCTTCTTTAACCAAAGGAAATTTAAGTATTTCACCTGCTTCACCAGATATGCATTTTGATGCAGGAGAAGGTAAGATGAAGCATACCTTATCTGACGATAAAAAAACAGTAACCTTTGAAATTAATGGTGGAACCATTGAAGTAAAAAGCAATAAGGTTATAGTACTTGCTGAATAACCAAAAACAATATCAAAAAAAAAAGAGGCCAATTGAGCCTCTTTTTTTTTGCCTTAACTTTTTAGTTTAGCGTTGGTTGTTTTAGAAATTGAAAAAAATTGATAATTCGAAAAGTAATTTCAATCAATAGCTCAAAACCTTTAATTAATAAGGCTTTTAATCCTTTAAAAACTGAATTAGCATACAATAAAATAAGCAATAGCAAAAAGGCTATCCCATAAACATATTCTACTCCATCGGAGTATCCTCCACCGGCAAATGCATTAAAAGAGATTGAAAGAGAAATTATGAAAAGTTTTAGCTTCATAATTGTTTATACTCTTCAGAAGAAAAAAAGTTCAACTTGTCAAGGTTATTTCAGTTTTGGGTTGTTTTTATGTCGGTCTTTATCACGCTTTGTTTTTCTATCCATCCTTTTTTGAAAAGCATCAGTTAGGTCAATTCCCGTTTGGTTTGCCAAACAAATAAGTACAAAAAGCACATCGGCAAATTCTTCTCCTAAATCTTTTTCCTTATCGCTTTCTTTTTCAGATTGCTCACCGTATCTTCTTGAAATAATTCTTGCTACTTCTCCAACTTCTTCGGTAAGCTGAGCCATATTGGTTAATTCGTTAAAGTATCTTACCCCAACTGTTTTTATCCAATCATCTACTTGATTTTGTGCTTCTTTAATGGTCATATTTATTTTTTAATGCTTCAAAACTTAAATCCATTATCGGAAAATCTTTCCATCCTATATAATCAAAATGCCACCATTCGGTTGGGTAAACCGAAAAACCAAACTCTTCCATTGTTTTAATGAGTAGCGTTCTATTGTTTTTTATACCTTCCGGCAAATCGTCAAAGGTCGGATGGGCCTTTTCAGAAAAATCATCGTATGGGGTTGGCATTGGTAATTCTTCTCCCGTTTCGGCATCAACTAGAGTAATATCTACAGCGCACCCTCTGTTATGTCTAGAGCCTGTATAAGGAGAAGCAACATAATTTGTGTCTTTATATAATTCATAAAATTTTACTGTAGCACTGTAGGGTCTGTAAGCATCGTAAACCTTTATTGCCAAACCTCTTTCGTTTAGTTTTTTGTTTGCCCTTTCTAACGCTCTAGCAACCTGGAGTCTTGCAAAGGCATCGGGGGATTCATAAATAATTTCATTGGTAAAGTTGTTTGTAGTGGCATATCTAATATCAAAAAATAAACCTTCGATAT
>JAAZVO010000107.1 GCA_018623405.1 Crocinitomicaceae bacterium | reverse complement strand
TTTTGTTGGAGTAGGTGGCAAAACCAACTTGAGGAGTTGAAAAGCTTATTCCGGTAAAGCCTGTGGTTACATTGGTGGTATCGGTTTTCCATTGGGCAAATCCATTGATAAAGAAAATCGAAAAAAACAAAAAGGTAAAAATCTGTATTTGCATTTATTGGTTTAATTTGGGAGCGTTTTCCAATGGCTAATGTTACGAAAAGTTGCTTAAATAAATGAAACACCGATATTTTTTAATTTTTCTAATTGCATTGATGGGGTGTGATTTGCAGAACTCTTCCAAATTGGAAATTCCTTTTGATGCAAATCAAAACATTTCGGCAGACTATAAAACTTCAATGCAGTTTTATAAAAATTTAGCAGAGGCTTATCCAAAACATGTGGCATTACAAGCTGTTGGTGAAAGTGATCAAGGTACTCCAATTCATACGGTGGTTATTGGTGAGCATCATAAAGAAACTGCTCATAAAACAAGAAGGAAGGGTAAAGTAACGCTGCTTATAAATAATGCAATTCACCCCGGAGAACCCTGCGGTGTAGATGCTACCATGCTTTTTGTAAGAGAGCTTTTAGAAAAAAGAGAAAATCGGAAGGCTTTACAAGATTTAACCATAGTAATTATTCCCTTTTACAATATTGGCGGAACATTAAGAAGAAACTCTACTACCAGAGCAAATCAAAATGGACCCGAGGAATATGGTTTTAGGGGAAATGCTCAAAACTTAGATTTAAATCGCGACTTTATTAAGTGCGATTCCAAAAACGCAAGAACCTTTGCAAAGATTTTTCATGAGTGGAAACCGGAATTGTTTTTAGATACACACACATCAAACGGAGCAGATTATCAATATACAATTACCCTTTTAGGTCCTCAACATAATTTGTTACCAAAACCACTTTCAGATTTATTGAAGCAAAAAGCGCTTCCACAACTCTATGAAATTATGGAAAGCAAAAGTTGGGAGATGACGCCTTATGTTTATGCCTTTTCTACTCCCGATAAAGGTATTTATGGTTTTTATGATTCTCCTAGATACTCCATGGGTTACGCAGCTCTTTTTAACTGCTTAAGCTTTACTACAGAAACGCATATGTTAAAACCTTTTAAAGATAGGGTATTATCTACAAAGGCTTTTATTGAATCATTGGCTGAATTTGCATTGACTAATAAAGATGAAATATTGGATGTTAAAGTAAAAGCTCAATCTTATTTGGTTGATTTAGATGAATATGGTGTAGATTGGGAATATGATTTTAGCAGATTTGATTCCATAACTTTTAAAGGGTTTGAAGCGGGCTATAAAACAAGTTTAGTTTCAGGAAAAGAAAAACTGTTTTACAATAGGGAAAAACCCTACACAAAGAGAATACCTTATTTCAATTATTTTAAGCCTAAAGTATTGGTAGATGTTCCTGATTATTATATAGTTCCCCAAGCTGCATGGAGAGTTGTTGAACTTTTAAAATTGAACGAAATAAAGCTTGAAAAACTTGAAAATGACACAGTTATTGAAGCTGAGTTTTATAGGATAAAAGATTATGAGACCTCAAAATCTCCTTATGAAGGTCATTACTTACATAGTGATGTAATTGTACAAAAAGAGGTTCTGGAAAAGCAATTTTTTGAAGGTGATTATTTGATAAAAACCTCTCAGCCGGGATTTAGATATATTTTAGAAACGCTTGAACCGCAGGCAAAAGATGCATTTTTTGCTTGGAACTTTTTTGATAGCCATTTACAACGTAAAGAGTATTTTTCAGCTTATGTTTTTGAAGATGAGGCAGCAGAAATGTTAGAAAATAATGTAGAATTAAAAAACAAGTTTGAACATAAACTTGCCAAAGATTCTGCTTTTGCTAAATCTGCTAGAGATCAGTTATTTTTTATTTATGAAAATAGCTTAAGAAACGAGGGAACAGTAAATTTATATCCTATTGCTAGGCTTCATTCCTCTTCTAAATAATTGATAGGTTGAATTAAATTACTCGTAGATTTTACAATGGCTTTTATGTTCCCAACTAAAATTTTGCTTTCAATATAAAGTGGAACTTTATTTTCATCAGCAGTAACAAATACACTCATATCCTCACCTCCGGTAAAAATCGTTCCTTCTATGAGGTAAGGCTTAAATTTATAACACTCAACATTTTTCAACCCTTTAACATCTAACTGTTCTTTACCTAAATACCTAATGTAAGACTCATATACCTGATTATCTAAAATTAGTTTAATCGGAATTTTATCTTCAACTTGATATTTTTCAAAATCAATTAATCTAGAGCGGTAAATCATAGAGATAACATCATAGGTTTCTTCAGGGAAATCTAAGGTATCTCTTAAAAAGCCATCTTTTTGTTTTATGATTGAATAAGCCTTGTTTTTTTGATGATCGAATACGTAGGCATTGTTGATGGTGGTTTTGCCTTCCTGAACATTTCTAATAAAACTATATGGCCTTAAGTTTTCTCCATCAACTTTAGATTCATAAAGGTCACGTACCTTATAAAACCAATCGTATTTTGGATAGGTTTGTCCCTCTCCTGTAAGTTTTAAAGCAGATTTTCCATAAGCTTCATCATTGCTTACTGAGAAAGAAACCTCGCCGGCATCTACCCAAATAAAACCCCAATTGTATGATATCTCGTACTCTACAATTTCTCCTGACTCAAAAGGGAATTGTTGCCCAATAACATTACTAGGGTTTATAAAAAGGCATAAAAAAAATCCTCCTGAAAAGCTCAGAAGGATTCTTTTAATATCGTGAAAAGTAAATGGAATTTTAAACCTCTTCAACGTTTGCTTTTATCTGTAAAACAGTTGTTCTTGGTTCTGTGTTCGCAATAATGGTAACAGATTTTGTTTGCTGTCCTTTTTGTTTTCCTGGACTATAAACTACTTCAATTTCTCCTTCTTGTCCGGGAGGAATTGGTTGTTTTGGATAGTTTGGTACAGTACATCCACAAGAGCCTCTTGCACTTTCAATTAACAAAGGTTTGTCTCCTGTATTGGTGAATTTAAAAACTTTGGTGTTTTTAGAATCTTGTTGAATAGTTCCAAAATCGTGTGAAGTCTCTGCAAACGCAACTGCTGTAGGAGGGTTAGTATTTGTGTTATTAGAGAAATCTTGCCCTTGAGCATTGTTTATTGTAGCTTCTGCTCCTGTAAAAGGTTGTTGTTGCTGGTTTGCAAAATTGTTTTGGGCAGGTGGTGGAGGTGGTTGCTGAGCCATTGCTGGTTGCCCTTGTACGCCTCTTGCATTGTTATAAACTATTTTACTTTCGTCTTTAAAAAAAGTAGAGTAACCTACCATTAATGTAATTAGCACAAGCAGTGCAGTATTGATATTTTCCTTCATTATTGGTTATTTTTATTTGCAAACAAAAGTAAAGGCTTTTGGTTTTGCCCAAAAGCCTTTAACAGATGATTAACGGTAAAACTTTATTATTTGTATGATAATTTCATCTTTTTGAAGGTATTATCTTCAATAGCTTCTAATGCCTTTAAGGTGGTTGGGTCCCATTGGTTTATAATTTCGTAATAGGCTCCCGTTCCAAATAAAGACCTAGCTATTTGCGCTGCCATAACATGCTCCATGCGGTCTTTAGAAATTTCGATGTCCTCATTTACCCGTTCAACTTTCTTCTTTTCAGCAAAAGCATAAAGGTCTTCCATAAGTTCATCATTAACTTCGAAATTGCTTTTAAAAGTTTTCATGTTTGGATATAAAGCCTCAAACTCTTTTCTTTTATTATCCATTAGGGTGAGTACATATTCGTAGAAAACGCCTTTTCTAATAAGCTTTGAGAAATATTTTGAGCCACTTAGAGTGTCTAGCGGTACAAAGATGTCAGGTATAATGCCGCCACCCCCATAAACAATTCTACCATTACTGGTTTCAAACTTTAGATTTTCATCTATTCTAATGCTATCTGCAGAATAAAACTCACCACTTTCAGCTCTAGATTCCATATCATCTCTGTAGTAAGATTTTTTATCTCCGCCTTCATACGGTCTTTGAATACATCTGCCTGATGGAGTATAATACCTTGAAATGGTTAACCTAACGGCACTTCCATCAGGTAATTGAAATGGTTTTTGAACTAATCCTTTTCCAAATGAACGCCTTCCTATAACTAAGCCTCTGTCCCAATCTTGTATGGCACCCGAAACAATCTCTGAAGCTGAGGCAGAGCCTTCATCTATTAAAACTACTAACTTGCCTTTTTCGAAGTTTCCTCTTTTAGTGGCATTTGTCATTTGTTTAGGTGAGGTTCTTCCTTGGGTGTAAACAATTAGTTTTCCGTCATCCAAAAATTCATCAGCTAGTTTAATTGCTGTATTTAAATAACCTCCGCTGTTTCCGCGTAGGTCTAAAACCAGGTTTTCCATGCCTTTATCTTGTAAAGAATCTAAACCGGCTTTAAATTCTTCAACTGTTTTTGCAGCAAAGCGATTTACTTTAATGTAACCTGTTTCGTCGTTTATCATATAAGCGGCATCAACTGAAAAAATTGGAATTTTGTCTCTAGTAATTTCAAAATCAAGAAGTTCATTTTCGCCTCTTCTAAATATAGAAACCAGCACTTTGGTTCCTTTTTCTCCTCTTAGGCTATTCATTACATCTTTGTTTTTGTAGCCAACACCTGCCACAACTTCACCATCTATCTTAACAATTTTGTCTCCCGACATTATTCCTAACTTCTCGGAAGGTCCGCCTGCAATAGGAGAAACAACAAGAATGGTATCTTTTAAAATATTGAATTGAATACCTATACCTTCAAATTTTCCCTCCAAGGGTTCATTCATTTTTTGAAGGTCTTTTTTAGAAATGTAAACTGAATGAGGGTCTAAATCAGTAAGCATTGCATTGATGGCTTCTTCCACCAAAATATTTGAGTTTACGGTATCTACATAGGTTTGCTCAACTATTTGCATAAAAGTGCCAAGTTTATGGGTTGCCATAGTTTGGCCAAAGGTTGTAATTGAGGCTATCAATAAGGAAAGGGATAAAACAAACTTCATTTTCATAATTTCAATTTCAGTTTTTAAAAGTAATGGGTTAAAAATGAAAACCTGTATTAAAAAACATTACAGGTTAAAATTGTTTATGGCTGGCTAAAAAAGCGTGCCAAGATTTTCTAGAGGTGTAATTAACGAAGGTTGATTATTTTTTGGTGAGTTTACCATTTGTGAAACTTGATGCATTGCCATTTTATCTGATGGAAGTTGTTGCAAGAGTTGCAAGTGCTCATTGGCAGAAAGCTCATTATCTAACCATAAATTAATATCAGAATTATTATCGAAAATTACCGGCATTCTGTCATGCAACGTGCTCATAAATTCATTGGCCTTTGTGGTAATTATGGTAAACGAATGAATTGTTTCTTTGGCAGGGGAAGACCAAGTTTCCCATAACCCTGCCATAGCAAATGGCTTTTTGTTGGCTAAGTAGATGTATGAAGGGTGTTTTTCTTTTCCTATTTTTTTCCATTCATAAAACCCATCGGCAATAACAACACATCTTCTTTTTTGTAGCGGAGTTTTAAAAGCACTTTTTTCTATAAGGGTCTCGCTGCGGGCGTTTATCATTTTGTAACCTATTTTCTCGTCTTTTGCCCAAAAAGGAATAAGTCCCCACTTAAAAAATTGTCCTTCGTTTTTGTGTTGGTTTGTAATAACTAAGCCGTTTTGAGAAGGAGCAAGGTTGTAGGTTGTTTCAAAAACCTCTTTGTTTATGTCGATCTCGAATTCTTTTTCTAGCTCTACAGGAGATTTAATTATGGTGTACCTACCGCACATTATTTAAAGTTTTGTTTAATAACCTCTATTGTAGGCTTACCTTGAGGTGAGTAATCTGATTCCATTGATGCCGGAAACTCACTTTCAGTATCATACCACTTCCACAAAAAGCCCCCTGCGCACCAATCTTCATGGTAAAGTTTTTCGAAAAAGGCGGTATAGGTATTTAATTGGCAACTAAAATTTATATCGGTACAACTTGAATGTTCCCAAGGTTTGCCGGCACAATTTATACAGCTTCTAAATCCATATTCGGTAAACAGAATTTGTTTT
Organism: Crocinitomicaceae bacterium; assembly: GCA_018623405.1. GTDB lineage: Bacteria > Bacteroidota > Bacteroidia > Flavobacteriales_G > Salibacteraceae > JAAZVO01. The sequence continues at coordinate 2,210 of JAAZVO010000107.1, read as the reverse complement.
TGGTTTTTTTCGGCAAAGTCTTTCAATTCATACTTTGTTCTAACCATTGCTTGCCCTGCTTCTTCAACACTAGGTAAGCTTTTTGTTGAACCCGGAAAGTAGGCATCTATCCCAATAAAGTTTAATTTATTCCAAAAGGTAATGTTCTTGTAGTTATCCCAATTGGCGGCATAGGTCAATTTAAAATTGAATGAATCTTTAAAGGTGGTAATGGTTTCAGGAAAATAGTTTGGTTTAAACTGAATGAATGATTTTAGTTCAGTGCCAAGGCAGAATATTTCAGCATTTAAGCTATCAGCAATTTCAGCAAATTCCCATAAATATTTGTGATAAGATTCTTCAAAAGTTCCCCATTTGGTGTATTGGTCAAAAGCTAACTCACCTGTATATTTCCCATTCTTAAGCCAAAGCATAGGTTTTACCATTACTTGCATTCCATTTTGCTTTGCAAGGAAAATAGCTTTAGCAATTCCTTCCGTTTTTTCGCCCCACCATTGCTTAGGGTGGTTGTATTTTATCTCACCTTTAGTTTCATCTACAAAAGCATAAGGCATTATACAAACCCAATTTGCTCCAATATTTTTTACTTCTGTAATTGATGGGTAATTCTTATCGGCTCGTGGGGCAACAATAGAAATACCGTTAATTTTTTGACCAAAAGCACTTGAAAAATAGAATAGTAAGAGAATGACAGAAAGGTGTAAACATCTCATAATTTTCAAAAGTATGACGATTTAAAAATAAAACCCCTCCGTACTGCAAAAATAGCAGGGGAGGGGTATTTTTAAAGCTGCTCTCTCCAACAGGTTTAAAACATCTAAACTAACCCTAGTTTAGAAAAAGATACGGTAGCTTATATTTGGTAGCAGGCTAAGTTGGGTGGTATATTCTATCTTATTTGTTGTACTATTGTAATATTCTCTAACTGGTGTTAAATTGTTGGTTACATTTTGAATATCTAGCTTAATTTCTTGTATGGTGTTTTCTTTATTTATTTTATAGTAAACAGCGGTATTTAAGAACATGATTGCATCAGCTTTTTTACCATAGTAGTTATCGAGGTCATATACTTTTTCCTTAATGGTACGAATAAGATTGGTTTCTTCAGAAGCAAGTAATATTGAAGAAATAAAAAATAGTAATAGGGTTAGTTTGGTTTTCATAGTTTTTGTTTTTTTGATTTGGTTTAATTCTATGACAACCCATCAATACTTTACCCCTATAAAATTTTGAAAATTTTTTTAACCTTCTGTTTTTTAGTGCTTATATGAGTGTTTATGCTCAAGAAAAAGCTAAAATGTATTTTAATACGGGCATGAAATGGCCCGAAAATCATAATGGAGTAAATGATTTCAGTATAGTAAATGCAAACTATTGGGTGGCAAATAATCAGCTTCATATAGAAATTGAGGTGAAAGATGACGAGCTGATTTTTAAGGGAACTCAATTAAGCTCAGACCATGTAGAGGTTTGGTTTTCAGCATTAGAAAATACCCACCAAGTTTTTAAAATTGCTGATCCCGACAGTGGCTTTTATACCGATTGGGCATTTGCTGAATTTGAAAATGAAGATTCGACTTTAGCACAAAAAAAGCAACGTTTTATTGAACATGAAAAAGTGGCTATGCCCTTTTATGATTACTATTTCTCAGAGCAAGAAATGGCCCATCTCAATGTTTCTCATGTTCTTGTTTCGAGAGATTTAAGTGGTACAGCACATTATGGGTTTTTCAATGATTCCTCAATGGTTTTTGATATTAAAAGTGCTTATAGTTTAGAATATGTTCCTTCAAAAGTGCCGGATTATGAATTAGAGAAAACGAATACCGGATATACATTTAAGTTGACTTGTGATCCAAGTGACTTTTTTACGGTAGGGCATTTTCCAATTTCAGAAATAAAATGCAATGTTATTTTTTTTGATGAGGATAAAGATGGATTATCAATTCACACTTACAGCAATAAATATGAGTGGGGAGAGGTAGATTATTTTAAAAAGCTAACATTCAATCCCAGCTTAAAAACCACAATGCCTGAAGAATGGCAATGGCTTACACAAACCGGAAACCAGAATTCTAATCTTTTTGGGGTATTTAATGGTGATAATTGGGAGTTACGTAGGCTTATTTACAACAATGATGATTGGTACGACTTTACCTATGATATGTATTGGGAGGATGTTTCGCCTACTTTCGAATATTTTGAAATTT
>JAAZVO010000106.1 GCA_018623405.1 Crocinitomicaceae bacterium | reverse complement strand
CTAAACCCATAAATAATAATGCAAAACCAATTAGAACCTCAGACCATGATTTTAGATTGCTTTTGTTAGAAAACATCAATGGTAGTCCAACAGCAATAATTGGAAGGGTAATAGAGGCGATATTTACCTTAAACCCAAAGATGGAAATTAACCAACCTGTAATTGTAGTGCCAATGTTTGCACCCATAATTACGGTTATAGATTCACCTAGGGTCAGTAAACCTGCATTAACAAAACTTACTGTCATTACAGTAGTTGCGCTTGATGATTGCACTAAGGAAGTAATGATAAGCCCTGTAAAAACACCAAAAAACCTGTTGGAGGTCATGGCGCTCATTATTTCGCGTAACTTTTCTCCGGCTACTTTTTGGATGCCTTCGCTCATTACCTTCATTCCGTAAATGAAGAACCCAAGCGCTCCGAGAAGTTTAAAGAAATCAAGTAATGTAAACGTCAATTAAATTCGGGGTATTAATTCCTAATTTAGCAGCAGGCAATATTACAATAAATCATAAACAACAATTTTGAAAGTCAACTTAAAATCAACGCTTTTTTTCTTTTTGTTAATTCCATTTTTTGAGGGTTATGCTCAAAGATCTGCCAAAACCATTTCAGGGATAGGAGAAGGAATAACTATTTCAGACAGATCAAAAGATTTTAGTACCACTTTATTTGGCTGGAGTCAAGTGGGAATTCATGGCGCTTACAATTTAAATTCCAATAATTCAACTGCAGATAATTTAAAGCTAAATGCTACGGTGCAAAGGTTAAGGTTGGGTGCTAAAGGTTTTTTGTTCGACTCGAAATTAAAATACCTTTTTCAAGTTGCTATGGCAGGTGATGAGGTTAATACTGTAATGACTAGTCCTAAGCCAAGGTTTAACGGGTTACTAGACGCATATTTTGAGTATGAAGTATTTGATGGCTTTAGCATAAGAGTAGGTCAAGGATTTTTGCCTGTGGTTGCTGAGGCCAATACTTTTGCAAGAAATACCGGCTTTGCAGATAGAGGGAAGGTTTTTTACTTCTCAGGATTTGATAGAGATGCAGGAATTCAGGCTTTTTACCAAAAACAGTTTGGAACTATTGGGTTTAAGTTATCAGGTGCAATTTCTCAGGGTGAAGGAAGAAATGCATCAGATTATCTAAGAGGAGGTTTAAATTATGCTGGACGTGCTGATTTAATTTTGAAAAATACCACCAATCCTAATCTAACAAATTTGAATTCAACTTTAACAGATGATCAAAGAATAGATGGCTATTACCTTAAAGTAGGAGGCGGGTATTCTTACAATGATAACGCCTCAAGAAACAATGGTTTTTCAGGAGAATATGTTCAAGTAGAACGCGATATCGAGGTGCTTTTTGCTGACTTACTCTTTAAAACCAATGGGTTTTCAATGCTTGCAGAGTTTGTGAGCCGTTACACTGTTATACCTGTTGTTTACGATACAAGTTTTTACATTATTGCAAACTTTAATACTGGCTGGGCAATGAATATACAAAGCGCATATTGTTTTGAAAATGGTATGGAGATAATCGGCCGGTTTTCTCAAATTAACCCTAAACAGGTAAATAATAGACCATCATTCAATGAATATACAGTAGGCTTTAATAAATATTTCAATAGCCATTTTGTTAAACTTCAGACTGAGGTAGGTTATAACGATTTCGAAAATGCTTTTACTGATAATCTGTTTGGTAGGGCTACCTTACTTTTCGGGTTTTAAGAAACGTTAAGAAAACAATTTGGTAACATTAAGTTAACATTAGAATAAGTTTTGTATATTCGTACTATGCGAAAGCTAGTACTCATATTATTTTTATTACCAATGGCTACTCTTTTTGGGCAAAACAGTACTACAGACTCAATGAGTTGGGTGAATGGTTATTTGCGATTTGATGGAGTGGATGACCTTGGAGGTCAAGTACTGGTTGTGTATAATGATGAGTTTAATAAAGTATATCATGAACGTTCAACCAAAGATGAAACAGTTTATGTAAGATATGATAGCCAAGGAATTGTTGAATACGGAACAATTCGGCAAACTCCAAAGCGGAGAGAAAGTGAACAATTAGAATAATAAAAAAAGGGGCTGAATTCAGCCCCTTTTTTTTAAAGTTTTTTCAACTGTTAAAAGTTGTAGGTATATTTTAACCTGAAACCTATACCTGGCTCAAACCTGTTAAATATTTGATCTTGGGCATTGTAAGATTTGTAAACCAACAATCTATCATCGTTTAAGATGTTTTGTACACCAAAAGTTATTCTCTGATTAAAGTCTTTACCAAAACCTTTGTATGAATTAAAATTTAAGCTGTGGAAAGGCATTGTATAAACATCAGGTACTCTTTCAGAGCCGATAATAGTTAACTGCTCTCCTTGAACATTGTATGCTAAAGTAAAGTTCCATTGCGTTTCAGGAATTTCGTATGATAAATTCACATTAACTGCATAAGGCGATTGTCCTGCCATTGGTCTAGTATCATCTAATGATTCACCCGTTCTTAAAAATTGTTCTCTAGATTCAAATTCAGTTTTTCCTGTGTTGTTTACTATCACACTTTTTAAATCTACAGCAGATTGTACCAAGGTAAGGTTTGTTCCAACAAAGAAACCTTTCATAAAACCAGTAGCATTAGGCAAACCTTTTCTTATTTCAAACTCTAACCCAAAAACTTCAGCATTTCCTGAGTTTCTTGGTTTTAATTCATCTGGGTTTAAGTTGTTTGAAATTAATTCAATATGACCATCAAATTGTTTGTAGAAACCGGCCACAGATAGCATTTCTTTTGGACCAAAGAAGTATTCATACCTTAAGTCGAAGTTCCAAATTGTAGTTTGCTCAAGGTCTATATTACCAACAAAAGTCCTTTTAGAGATAGGATCATAAATCTGAGCAATAGACTTTTCTTTGAAAGATGGCATTGCAACAGTTTGGTTCGCTGCCAACCTAAGGTTCATATCTTCATTTAAGCTATATACAATGTTTAATGAAGGAAGAAAGTTTAAAGCATCAAGCGTTTTTTCATCATTGTATTGAACAGTGTTAGAGTTGTTTCTACCGGTGTAGAACATGTCTGTTTTTTCAACTCTTAAACCATAAATTACTTTGAACAGTCCTAAAAATTGATTTTGAGCCATTAAATAACCTGCAAATTGAGTTTGTCTAGCAGAGAAAGAGTTTTGCGGAACAAAAGCTCCAATAGTAAAAGTACCTTGGTTGTTATTTGGGAGTACATCACTAGGTTGCCAAATATTTTCTTCAGCTAAGAACCAATTTGGGTCTATATCAATATTTGATTGATCGGTATATCTATGACGGTAATTTACAACGTCAAAATCTCTCATTTTATAAAGTCCGAAACCACCGGTTTTAATTTCCATATTTTCACCAACAGGTATTTTTAAATCAGCTCTAAAAGATTCGTTATACTCATTTAAATACCTCCAAAATCTGTCAATTCCTGCACCATCTCCTGTGTTTAATGTAGTATCACCTTGAGTGGTAGATATTTTGGTTTCTCTAAAGTCTGGGTCGTACACTCTAGAGTATGAAGCTGCGTTAGCCCAACTTAATTCCATGTCATTATTTAATAGGTGATTTCCACTAATAAGCAGGGTACTAAGCGTTCTTGAAGTATAGGTAAGAATATCTTCAATTAAAGTAGCACCTGTTTGGTCAAAATCTCTATTTGTTCTTTTCGATGCACTTGACTCTCCACTTTGGCTATTTAGTAATGTAGCAGAGAATGTATTATTTCCTTTTTTATATGATCCCGAAAGTAGGCCACTCCAAATAACACTATGTCTTCCCACATCTCCAACAATACCAATAAATTGACCCATTTCATTTTGATCGGGGTTATTGCTTTTTAGGAAATAATTTGCTTGAAAATCTTTATATAAAACTCGTTGGTTTTGATAATTAAATACGGCATTGTAACCAAGAGTTACTCCATTTTCTTTATTTATTTGATTACCATGATTAAAAGAAAAAGAGCCGTTTGGTAAAGCTGTTTCTTTTCTAGTTGAAAGCACTGGGTCAAATGATCTTGTAATATCTTCTAATTCCGGATCGTTTAAAACGATACTTGGAATTTTGGTGGTCATATCAAAAGGCAACTCTCTTCTTTTACCTGCATAACCTGCCCAATCTAAGTTTCCACCTTGGTAAGAAATATACCTATTGTCAAAGTGCATACCCGGAATAAAAGTAGTTCCTACGCTAATTCTACTTGACTTTTCATCAGGGAATTTTTTGGTAACTACATTTACTAAACCTCCTGTAAAATCTCCGTACAGGTCAGGAGAAAATGTTTTAAATACGGCAACATTTTCTAAAACCGTAGTTGGAAAAATATCTATTTGAACAGAGTTTACATCAGGATCTAGACCCGGAATATTCATTCCATTTAATGTAGTTTTAGTGTATCTATCACCTAAACCTCTAACGTAAACGTATTTTCCTGCTTGCACAGTAACACCCGTAACTCTTCTTATAGCTCCTCCTAAATCTGAGTCGCCAATTTTTCTAAATGACTGTGAGGATAACCCATCAGTTACGTTAGTTGCCTTTTTCATTTCAAGCAACATTGCTACTTCCGAGTTTCTTCTTACTTCAGCTACAATTTCAACTGCTGCTAACTCTTCTGCAGCGGAGGCCATAATTGCTTCAATTATTGTGGTTTCGTTTGATTTTACCTCAGTATTAGGAAAAAGTTGGGTTTGATAAGATAAAAATGAAACTTTTACAGTATATGTTCCCGGATCGATTGGTATTGAAAAGTTTCCATCAAAATCAGTTACAGAACCTACACCTGGTAATTCTTCAATTGTTACAGCGGCACCAATAAGGGGACCACCAAAATCACCATCTCCTATATTTCCTCTTATGTAACCTTTTTGTGCAAAAACGATAATTGAAAATAGTAAAGAAGCTATTAAAAGTGTTAAGTTTTTCATTTCCGGGAGTTTTTAAAAAATAAACCCCGCAGGATTTACCTGCAGGGTTTTTATTATTTATCTAATATAAAATTTTAAAGTTCACCTCTTTGACCGGCAGCAGTCCAAGAGAATAATGAAGCTGCATCAACAGTTCCACCAGCACCTGTTCCTACTAAAGAAGCAGCATTTGTATTAGCAGCATCCAATTCAGTAGGACACTGATCTGGGTTATCTGAATCATCATAAACCTTAACACCTGCACTTAAAGAAATACCAGAGAATACTAAATCTCCACCATCTAAGTTGCTATAAGCATCAGATTTGTGAGTACAATCAACACCTGGGTCAACAAATTTTGTTCTGAATTTCACATCGTTACCACCTAAGAAAGTTACATTAGTAACAGTTCCTTGAGCTTTTGATTTGAAATCAGCAGCTGAACCATCAGCACCTTCAGTTTTGCAAACACCGTTAGATAAAGTAAATTTACCATCAGTGTAAGTTGAACCTTCAGGACCATCAATTTCTAAAGACTCATCAGTACCGATACCATCACCATGAACTACCATAAAGTTAGAAATAGTTCCAGAGTAGTTTTGATCTAAGTCGATTCCGTCATCACCTTGATAATATACTAAAGCATTATCAATGTTTACGGTTCCACCAAAACACTCGATACCATCATCAAGAGTAGCGTATACCTCAACGTTAGATATAGTAGTACCTGTACCAACACCTCCTAAGGTTAAACCGTTGATTTCATTACCTTCACCAATAGTAATACCTCCGTGACGGATAGAAACATAAGTTAAAGTACCTGAATTGTCAGCAGCATCAGTTCCACCATATTTACCGTAACCGGCATCAGCAGGAATACCTTCAATGTTACCTTCAGTATCTCCATTTTCAGTAGAAGAAGGAGCATTTCCACAAATGATAACACCACCCCATAACTCATTTTGAGTTTTAGTAAGGTTTGAACCTACTAATTGACCAGGTTGGATATCATCTAAAACAGAAGTGAAAATGATAGGTTCTGCAGCAGTACCTTGGGCCATTAATTTACCACCTCTAGCAACAACAAGGGCAGAAGCATTGGCATCTTGTCCTTCAGCGCCTTTAATGATAGCACCTGCCTCGATTGTTAGGGTTACTCCACTAGGAACGATAACTTTTCCTGACATAGTGTAAATTCTGTTTTTCAACCAAGTAGTGTTAGCTGTTAACTCACCAGAGATGGTTTCATCATCATACTCGCAAGAGCCATCATCTTCTTTGGCTTTCTCATCATAGTTGTTAGCAGTTTCATCAGTACATCCTTCTCTTTTACATGAAGAAAACAGTAAACCGGCTGCTACAACCGCCATACCTGTGTACTTTGCAAATAAGTTTAACTTTTTCATTGGATATAAATTTTCGATTTAAAGTTTGGTGCGAAGTAACTTGGCAACAGTTACTACTAAGTCAATCCAATGTTATGTTTAGATTAAGTGAGTTTTAGTTGGAGGTTAATGATTGTGTAAATGTTAACTGAATTTTAAGAGGTGAAAAAATTAACCTTTTCTTCAAATTTTCTTGCGAATTACTTTTAAAACCTAAATTTGAGGTTAATTTACAGTAAACAAACCGCAAAAGATCAAGAAAACTAAATTAATTTTTTGTTAAAGGAAAGTTAAACCCCATGGCAAAGAAAAGATATAAGATTGGCAAAAAATACAAAGCCAAGAAAATGCAAGAAAAAAAGCACAAGATTTTAGTGGTTGACGATGAGCCGGATATCGTTGAATTTATTGACTACAACTTAAAAAAAGAGGGGTTTGAAGTTTACAAAGCATTCAACGGGAAAGATGCAATAGAGTTAGCCAAAAAGCATAAACCGGATCTTATATTGTTAGATGTTATGATGCCCGAAATGGATGGCGTAGAAACGTGTGTTGAACTTCGATCAATAGATTCTATTAAGGATGTTTACATTTCATTTTTAACAGCCAGATCTGAAGATTACTCTCAAATAGCCGGTTTTGAGGCAGGAGCTGATGATTATATTACTAAACCAATTAAGCCAAGGGTTTTAATTTCTAGGTTAAAGGCTATGTTAAGAAGAAATGCCTTTGCAGACAATACACCAAGTAGTGATAATGTAGGTGGGTTAGTTATTGACCGTGAAAAGTATGTTGTAATTAGAGATAAGGAAGTATTAAATCTTCCAAAAAAGGAGTTTGAACTTTTGGCCCTTTTAACAAGCAGTCCCGGAAAGGTATTTACGAGAGAAAATATTTTATCTACCGTTTGGGGCGATGATGTTATTGTAGGAGACAGAACTATTGATGTTCACATTAGGAAGCTCAGAGAAAAAATAGGAGATCAATTGATTAAAACAGTTAAAGGGGTAGGGTATAAATTCGAATCTGAGTGAAAGAAGCTTCACCTAAAAGAATTGCCTGGTTTACCTCTCTAGTTTCCACCCTAGTAATGGGTGCGATTTTAGGTCCCATTTTTTATTTTGTAGGAGATAATGAAGATTGGGGATATTACCTTGTTTGTTTAGTGCTTACCTACCTCTCGTCATACCTTATTTTTTATTATTCAATTGAAAGGTTTATACACTCCAAAATCAAATTGATATATAAATCAATCCATAAACAAAAGTCTAAATCAAAGAATGAGTTAGACGAAATGAATATGGATTCTGATGTGATTGGAAATGTTAACCGCGAGGTAATGAAGTGGGCTGATGAAAGCCGCGAGGAGATAAAACAACTTAAAGAACAAGCAAAATTTAGAAGAGAATTTATTGGAAACTTGGCTCATGAATTAAAAACTCCACTATTTAGTATTCAAGGTTATTTATTTACATTATTGGAGGGTGGTTTAGAAGATAAATCTATTAATAGAAATTACTTGGAAAGGGCAGACAAGAACCTTGAAAGGTTGATGGCCTTAGTGAAAGACTTAGATGATATTACTAAGTTAGAGTCTGGCGAAATGCAGGTAAAGCTTGAAAAAATTAATATGCTCGACCTGGTAAGAGATGCTTTTAATACGCTAGATTATCAAGCCAAGCAAAAGAATATTACCCTTGAGTTTGATAAAAAGTACGATAAACCCATTTATGTATTGGCTGACTATGGTAAAATTCAACAAGTTGTAGTTAACCTAATTATCAATTCAATTAATTACGGTAAAGAAGAAGGCCGAACCCGCGTAAAACTCTATGATATGGATGAAAACATTTTAATAGAGATTGAAGACAATGGAATAGGTATTTCCAAAGAGCATCTTCCTCGTTTATTTGAAAGGTTTTACAGAGTAGATAAAAGTAGGGCAAGAAATCATGGAGGCACAGGTTTAGGTTTAGCAATTGTAAAACACCT